>JAYTPS010000273.1:0-15696 GCA_043747155.1 Flavobacterium sp.
AATGGCTTGGTATGATGTTGCGGAATTTAAAGAGGCAATTCAAAAATCGGAATTAGAACGAATTAGATTAAGAACCACTAATGAGTAAACTAATTGCGACAAATTTCAGAACTATAGAAGAGAGATTAACTCAAAAAAGAGTTGAAATGGTTTTCAGGTATGTAATATATTGTTATCAAAAGATGACTAGTGAAGGTAAAACTTATAAAAAAACCGATTTTTTGAATGAAGCAAAAACAAGATTCAACCTCGAAGAAGGATTAAGCGAAAAACTTGTCAATGATTATTTAGGTATTTGGGATAACAAAGAATATTATAAAAGAAATATTTCAGACAAACCAGATGTTGAAATTTATTTTAATCTTGAATCCAAACAATCATATACTGAAAACAATACAATTAAAGACGATTTTATCGATATAAAAGTCCAAGAAACAGAAATAAGTAATATTTTAGGAAAGGCAGGTATTCAAGAGGAAATTCACTTAACAGTAGAATGTAAGGTAATTGAAAATGGTTATAGTGATTATGTTTCTGATATTCAAAAAATGTGTGAAAGACAATACAATACTCCTAATTTACCTTTTGTAGGTCAAATTGCTTTTATGACAAATTCAAAATATTACCATACTTCCGTTAAGGAAGGAATTAATAAAAACTTGACTTCAAATAATGATATTTCAACAAATAAATTACTTGATTTAATTGATTTAACACCTACTTTCGATGCAAGCTATTTGTCAAAACATACTAGAAATAATAACAAACAATCATTTGATATTTATCATTTAATGTTTGATTATTCTAAAGTTGTTTTAAATTAAAATCCTACAAGATTAAAAAAACCTTGCAGGATAAAATAGTACTATATTTTATTACTATTTTTCATATCTTTACATTACTAAAATTTTGACTATGAACTTAGAGCAACGCAAAACCAAAATCATTCAAAAAGTTCAAAACATTCAAGATGAAAAATTGTTGGATGAAATAGACACGGTTTTAAACGGCAATTATATTGTGGCTTACACTATTGATGGCGTGGCTTTAACTAGAAATCAGTACATCAATCATATTGAATCTATTAGTGAGTCGATTGCTAATGGCGCAAAAACGTTTACTACTGAGGAAGTGAGAAATCGTATTTTTTCTGCTAAATAATGAATGTAGTTTGGTCTGAAGAAGCTAGTAATTCATTGGCTAATATTTACTTTTACATGTTTAAAGACAGTCCACAAAACGCTGAAATGGTAGTTGATAAAATAATTGAACTTGTAGAAACGCTGCAAGATAAACGTTTTGAATATGCCATTGACCCAATAATTAATAAACAAAAATTTCGTCATATTAGTATTTGGAGTTACAAGATTATTTATGAAAGAACTATTAAAAATGTTGTAGTTCTTGATATTTTTGATGGAAGACAAAACCCTGAAAAATTAGGTAAATATTAAATTTCCTTAAAAATTCTACCTTTATCCCATACAAAACCAACGTAACCCTGATAGAAATGAAAATAGCTTTGTCAAAGTTTTTTTACTTTGATAAAGCTATTGCAATGTATAGCAGGAATAAGGTTTACCAAAATGCCTAAAACATTCGTTTCTGAAAATAAAAAAACCACAATCTCGAATTGGAAACGAAATTGTGATTTTTTTTTGAGAATCTGACACGAGCATAGCGACTGACGAAGTAAACTAGTTCAGATTAAACTGCCAATTTAAACTGACTACTGCTTACTTTTTCTGTGGCGGATATTGCGACATGATTTTATCTACAAATTCTTTGATTCTAGCATCTTTTTTATCGGTGTTTTTAGTTAAATATCCTGTGCCTTCTCCTTGCCAAACTAATTCTTTGGTTTTAGCATCGAGTATATCTATAAATAAAGTTCCTTCGGGTGTGGTATTTACATAATTATATCCAATTCCTGTTCCCCAAAACGGACTCCAACCAACGCTAAATCCGCTATTGTTGTAAACATCTACACGTTGATTTTCTTTGGTAAAAATGCTAATTAAAACATCGGGATTTTCGTTTTTGGTAAATCCTTTTGTGAGCATAGTTTCATCAATAGAATGTAAAATTCGCTTTTTGTCTAAATCGGAAATTTCTGCTTTGTCTATCATGCTTTTTAAATAGGCAAAGGTTTTGTAATTTTGGAAATTTACTTTTTTGTCGTAATCAGAATTTACACTCACCGAACTGCATGAAGCAAGAATTAAGAGTAGAAGTAACGGTAAAAATTTTATTGTTTTCATAGTATTTTTTTTTAATTTTTTAACCACATAGAAACATAGTTTTTTTATTTTGAGAAGCTTCGCTTTTATATAGTTTACATTGCTATGTAAAAAAGAATTTTTCTAAAAAATTTTTTATTCCAAAATCTATTCTATTATTCTATGTGTTTAAAATTACACATACAAACTAAAATAAACTTTCATCAACTATATTAGGGATGGTAATATTTAATAAAGGTTGCGTTGCCATAGCTCTTTTTATTGCAAAAATGGCACCTTCATTTCTTGCCCAACTTCGTCGTGAAATTCCGTTATTTACATCCCAAAAAAGCATTAATTCTAAACGCTTTGACGCTTCTTTACTACCATCAAGAACCATACCAAATCCACCATTTATAACTTCTCCCCAACCAACGCCACCACCATTATGAATGGAAACCCAAGTTGCACCACGAAAACTATCGCCAATCACATTTTGTATTGCCATATCGGCTGTAAATCGTGAGCCATCATAAATATTTGATGTTTCTCTGTACGGAGAATCAGTGCCTGAAACGTCATGATGATCGCGACCTAGAATTATGATTCCAATTTCATTATTAGCAATTGCTTGATTAAATGCTTCTGCGATTTTTATTCGTCCTTCGGCATCGGCATAAAGAATTCGTGCTTGCGAGCCAACGACTAATTTATTTTCTTGAGCGCCTTTAATCCATTGGATATTATCTGCCATTTGCTGTTGAATTTCTGGTGGAGATGTTTGCATCATTTTTTCTAAAACATCGCAAGCAATTTTGTCAGTTTTTACCAAATCTTCAGGATTACCAGAAGCGCAAACCCAACGGAAAGGTCCAAAACCATAATCAAAACACATTGGTCCCATAATGTCTTGAACGTAACTATTATATTTAAAATCGATGTGATTTTCTGCAAAAACATCTGCTCCAGCACGAGAAGCTTCTAATAAAAAGGCATTTCCATAATCAAAAAAATAAGTTCCTTTTTCGGTATGTTTATTAATTGCTGTAGCGTGACGACGAAGCGTTTTTTGAACTTCTTCTTTAAATTTTTCTGGATTGTTTGCCATCAAATCGTTAGATTCTTCAAATGTAAAATCCATTGGATAATATCCTCCAGCCCAAGGATTATGAAGTGAAGTTTGATCGGAACCTAAATCGATTTGAATATTTTCCTGATCAAATCGTTCCCAAACATCAACTATATTTCCGAGATAAGCGATGGAAACAACTTCAAGATTTTCTAAGGCGATTTTAACTCTTGGAACTAATTCATCAATGTTTTGAATGACCTCGTTAATCCAACCTTGACTGTGTCTAATGTGTGTAATTTTTGGATTTACTTCTGCGCAAACTGTAATGCAACCGGCAATATTTCCTGCTTTTGGTTGAGCGCCAGACATTCCGCCTAGTCCAGATGTTACAAATAATCCACCTTTTGGAACTTTATTTATTTTTCTAAATCCGTTTAAAACGGTTATTGTAGTTCCGTGAACAATGCCTTGTGGACCAATGTACATATAACTTCCAGCAGTCATTTGTCCGTATTGCGAAACTCCCAAAGCATTCATTTTTTCTAAATCGTCAGCCGAAGAATAATTTGGAATTACCATTCCGTTGGTTACTACAACTCGTGGTGCTTCTTTATGTGATGGAAATAATCCCATTGGATGACCAGAATACATTGCTAATGTTTGTTCTTCGGTCATTTCTGCCAAATATTTCATGGTCAGTAAATATTGCGCCCAATTAGAGAAAACAGCTCCATTTCCGCCATAAGTAATTAGTTCATGCGGATGTTGCGCGACTGCATAATCGAGATTATTTTGAATCATCAACATAATAGCTTTTGCCTGTTCGCATTTTCCGGGATAATCTGAAATTGGACGTGCATACATTATATAATCAGGACGATAACGATACATGTAAATTCTTCCATAGGTTTCTAATTCAGCTTTAAATTCTGGAAGTAATTCGGCATGGTGTTGTGGTTCAAAATAGCGTAAAGCATTTTTTAACGCCAATTTTTTTTCTTCGTCAGAAAGAATTTCTTTTCGTTTAGGCGCATGATTTATATTGGCATCATACGGTATTACGTTAGGTAAATTGGATGGAATTCCTTGTAGTATTTGTTGTTGAAAAGTCATTTTAAGTTTATGGTTTATAGTTTGTTGTTTGCTATTTACTAATTACTTGTTACTAATCACTTTTTAATCTTTCCTGTTTTTTTATCAAATCCATATGGACAATGTCGGCAACCATTCTTGCAACAATATCCTTTTTTTAGATGGTATTTTTCGGTAAAACATTTGTATCCTTCGGGTGTAAAATAAAAATCTTCACCTTCTTTTAAATTATTTGGATTTAATTCGTCATTCATAAGCACAAATTTAGCAACTTTGTACCATATGATTCTAATAGTTTATAAATATTTAACTCCAAGAGGTTTTCGCGGCTTAACTTTTTTTCCGTTTGTTTTTTTAGCAGATAAAAATGATAAGCTAAATAAGGTTTTTATTAATCATGAGAAAATTCATATTAGACAACAATTAGAACTATTAATAATACCTTTTTACATACTGTATTTTTTAGAATATTTATTTCGATTAATTCAATATAAAGATAGAAGTCAAGCTTATTTTAATATTTCATTCGAAAGAGAAGCTTATGCAAATGAAAACGACCTTAACTATATGAAAGAAAGGTCGTTTTGGAGTTTTATTAACTATTTAAATGTTTAAAAAATTACTTTTTTACTAATGACATTTCCATTTGTTAAAACAATATTTACAAGCAAAGAAGTGTTGTTTTTAAGTAAATTTGAAACAATAACTTCTTGAGAATTTACATTATTAATTTCTACCAGTTTTCTTCCTAAAACATCAAAAACAGTAACTGATTTTATTATTTCATTATTTGAACTTATTTCAATTTTATCATTTGTTGCAACTTTAATTTCATTTTCATTTGAATCAAATTCTTTATTTAATTCATGATTTTTATATATTATTGAAAATCGATCATTAATTGTACCAGCAGCTGTTGAAAAACTATATGGAGTTGACTTAATATTATAAATTACATTTCTATACCTGTCTTTTAGAAATATTTTATGATTGTTAAATAAGCCATCAATTCCTGCAATTGCTATAGAATATGTTCCAGCATTTGGGATAAATATTCCTAATGGAACTTCATCTTTTTTATTAAATGGCAATGGTCTTCCTTGAATATTATACTTGTTATCTTCGATTAAAGAATAAATAGACATTGAACCTCCAACTGCAATTTTAGAGTCGAAGAAGCTGTCTCTTTCTAAAGTTGCACCTTCAACATATCCGATTAAAGTTCTGTTAGAAGAATTATCTGAATTTATTATATCCAACCAAATTCTATGTCTTTCTAAATTAACTAGATTTTGACTTTGTTCTGGTGTTTGAGAAGAGCGGTAAAAAAGACTATTGTCATAGGTTGGGCTTCGTAAACCATTATTAAAAGTTACAACATCACTTCCAGTTGCACCATCTTTCATTTGAACAAAAAAACCTTGTCCGGCACCAATAAATAAATCAGAAGCAGCAGCAGGACAGCAAGATGTTCCTGTAAAATTAAAAGTTAAATAATCACCTGGTGTATAATTATAAAGATAGCTGGCATAGAAAGGACTTGCAATTATAGCAGGAAGATTTCCATGAGTCCAAAGATTTATATTTCCTTCTATTTTGGTTTTATTATTAAATAAAAATTGACTTCCTCTAATTGATGAAGGATATGGATTGCCCAATAAATTCCAATTATCACTAAAATTTGTTACTTCTGTTCCGTTTGCACCATAATGAGTAGCCGTATTTTGGTCATTTCCTCTTGATATTTGACTAGTTATAGTTCCATTATTAGGAATTCCTGTAAAACTTCCATTTAAGATTGTATTGGTCGAATTGTTAAAAGGCAATGCACTTGGTCCTCTAACAATATATCCTTTAGCAATAGACATTGTACTTCCACTTGCATTTACCCAATAACCTTGACCTCCATTTGGATTAGCAAGAGTTGTATTCCAACTATATATTGGTCCAGGAACAATTGGAGAAGCAATATTATTAACATTGAAACTTGAAACAGGAGAAGACCAATAAACATAATCTAATGTTCTAATATTTGAATTTCGTTTGTATACAATATTTCCAGTATTAGAAACATTATTTATTTGAACTAGACTTGAAGTATTATTTAATAAAAAAATGCCGCTTGGTTGAACATTAATCCAATCGGTTACTGTTATGTTATTATTAGAGTTTACGGTTAATGTTGCTCCATTATAAATTGATAAAGTTCCAGCAAGACCATTATAATTTGTACCAGATATTGATGGATTATTTGGTGTTACAGGAATAATTACACAATCAGTTCCGTTGGGAATTGCTGAGTTTGGTGTCCAGTTTGAAGGTTTATTCCAATCGTTATCTGTTGTTCCATTCCAAGTTTTATTATTAGAAACCGTAACTATTGTTGAATCTGTTTTTACAAATGTATTGCCAGAGCATAAAGTGTAAGTTACTTCTGCAGTGTAAGTTGTAGTTGATGAAGGACAAACGTTTACAACATTCGTAGTTCCTACAACTGGACCAGTAGTTCCTGCACCTTGATACCATTTAATAGTAGTTAAAGAAGCTCCAGATGGTGTAAATCTCCATGCTTCGTTTAAAGTTGTCCAGTCGGTATCTAAACCATTTCTGTTGGGCGCAACTACTGCTTGAGTTCCATTAGAATTTTGAATCCCCACTATCGAATTTCCACCATTCCAAGTTGAACAAAGATTTTTTTCTTTAATATAGACTTCAATAATATTAGTATTTTCATAAAGAACAATCATACCAGTATATAAAATTGAATTACATGATGATGAAAACATGGGTATATTATCCCATGATGCAACTAATGCTCTACAACCATTATTTAAAGTTATTAATTCCCATCCAACTTGTCCGCCTTTACTTGGGTCGATATCGTGATATACACCAAAAATTGTATTTAAAAAAAGTGTATTATTTGGTAAATTATTTGCAAATGACCAAGCACTATATCCACTTGGAATATTTGTTGTTAAATCGAATGTTAAAGTTCCGTTAGATCCAATAAGACATTGATTGTAATTAGTGCCATAGTAACAAAAATTGAAAGGTAAATTTATTGCTGGTGACCAAACATCATCAACATTAATACTAACTGAATTTTGCAAACAATTAAATTGATATGGTGGCGCATAAGCAATTGATTGAACATTATAACTTGTTGTTTGTGCAATTGGTAAATAAGTAGCTTCTAAATCAACACAAGTTGAAGAAACACATGCGTTAACAGGATTAGGATCGGCACCATTTAAACCTAAACCTCCTGAAACAATATTCGGACAAGTTAAAGTTGTTGATCCGTTTCCGCTTCCTGCAATACAAGGAATATTTGAAGTGACACAAATTGTAAATGCACCTTGACCAGTACCACTTCCATAACTATATATTCTTACAAAATAAGTGTTTCCTACTGTTAAACCTGCTAATAATGAAGCTTCTGTCGAGCTAATGGTATCATCAACACAATCTAAAGATGTTAAAGAACCACAATTGCCATTAAAAACTTGAAAAATTATATCTGAAATTCCATTTGGAACTACTGTTACAGTATGTGAAGTAGAGGTTGCAACAAAATTATACCAAACATCATCATCTGCGGTTCCTAAACAACCAGCTTGAGATTGTGTTGCACCAACTGTTGTTCCAGATGTGCTAGAAACACATGTGGTTGATGAATTTACGGTTAATGAGATTGCACCAGTACAATTATCATTTGCACCAGCTGTAACACAACTTCTAGAAATTGTAAAAGTTCCTGTTGTAGTGCTTCCATTTAAATAATGTGATATATAAACATAATAAGTTGTTCCTAAAATTGTAGCAAAAGAGGTAGTTTCTATTCCGCCAGTTAAGCCAGTATCATTACATGAAATACTGGTCAAACTTCCACAACTTCCGCTTGAAATTGACATTTCATGATCAAAACTTGCGGTAGAACTAATTATTGAGTTGTTACCATCACCAATAAAAGTATACCATACACCATAATCACCCATACTACAACCAGTTCCGTTAATTATGCTTGATGTTCCAACAGTTGTACCTGACAAATTTGTTGTTGCGCATGGTAAGATTGTTGCAGTTGCACATGTAGCATTAGTTGGAGCAATTGGCGGTGGCGCACATGATCTTGAAATTGTAAAAGTTCCTGTTGTAGTGCTTCCATTTAAATAATGAGAAATATACACATAATATGTTGTTCCAGAAATAGTTGTAAAAGTACTTGTTTCAGTGCCGCCAGTTAAAGCACTATCATTGCAAGAAACACTTGTAAATCCTCCACAACTTCCACTAGAAATTGACATTTCATGATCGAAAGCGGCAGTTGAACTAATTGTAGTGTTATTTCCATCACCAACAAAAGTGTACCAAACGCCATAATCAGCCATACTACAAGTTGTACCATTTACAATACTTGAAGTGCCAACAGTAGTTCCTGCTAAATTTGTAGTTGCACAAGGTAAGATTGTTGCAGTTGCACATGTAGCATTAGTTGGAGCAACTGGTGGTGGCGCACAACTTCTAGAAATTGTAAAAGTTCCAGTTGTAGTGCTTCCGTTTAAATAATGTGATATGTAAACATAATAATTAGTTCCAAGAACAGTTGTAAAAGTACTAGTTTCTATGCCGCCAGTTAAAGCACTATCATTACAAGAAATATTAGTAAAACTTCCACAACTTCCGCTTGAAATTGACATTTCATGATCGAAAGTAGCAGTAGAACTTATTGTAGTGTTATTTCCATCACCAACAAAAGTGTACCAAACACCATAATTAGCCATACTACAAGCAGTTCCATTTACTATATTTGAAGTGCCAACAGTTGTTCCTGATAAATTTGTAGTTGCACAAGGTAAAGTTGTAGCAGTTGAGCAAGTAGCATTTGTAGGTGCTGCTGTCGAGGTTATACAAAGACTCGTTAAAGTTAAATTTCCATTACTTCCAACGTTTACAACTTTTATGTAATATGTACCATTGTTTAAAGTTGTATTAATTGTTTCGGTTTGTGTGCCATTAACTGTTGTTGTATTGGCACAATTTATTTGAATTAAACTACCACAAGCACCAGTTGAAGACATTAATTGCAAATAAATGTTTCTATTATTTCCAATTCCAGTAATTGTTACATTTAAAGGTCCACCAGAAACTGTAAAAGTATACCATCCTTCACGATTAAATGTACCAGCACAAGTTCCAATATTCGGTAAATCTTGAGTAGTATCGGATATAGTTCCTGTAACGCATGCACCATTAATAGTTATTGGTGATGCAGTAGCACATGTTGTTCCTTGCGCAAAAGAAAGAGATGGAATAAAACTTATAAGGATAAGAATTATAGAAACTCTAAATTTGTTTTTAAAAAATAATAAATTTAGTAAAAATTTAACCATTTAATTGTTTTTATTAAATCAAAAATAACTAAAATGAAACATAATCATATGTTTTTTTTCATAAAATTTCAAAAACACAAGCGTAGAGTTATAATTACAGATATTTCTGATGTTTACAAAGCACGCTTTTAACTATAAATAACCTATAAAATCGACTAACGACATTATTGTTTTTTTATTTTGTTTTTTAAATATTATTTCAAATGATTTTTTTATATCTTTATGCTTTAAATATATGATTATGAAGAAGTTTAATGTTTTACTTATCTTGTTTATCACTTTGATTTTGTCTTTTAGTGTAAATGCACAACTTTTTATAAGTGATAATAGTTATGTTTTTAATAAAGGAGCTTTGGTCTATGTAACTACTGATGTCGAATTACAAGGAGATGTTGATGTCAATCTTGTTCCAAGTAATTTCTATTTAAGAAATGAAGGTCAATTATTACAAGGTGGAACGGTTGCAAATGGAAGCAATAAAGGTACAGGTCAATTATCAGTTTTTCAAGATGGAACTTCTAATAATTATGGATACAATTATTGGTGTTCTCCAGTAGGAGTGGCAGCTGCAGCAATTGGAAATAATGTTTTTTCTTTAAATCCTGTAATCAGAAGAGCAACATCGGTTACTGGATTTGATATTCCAAATTATATAACAAGCAGTTACAATGGTTTTACAACTAATGCAGGTTTAACTATTTCTGCTGCTTGGATATACAAATATACAACTTCGTCAGACTATTCACAATGGTCTTATGTTGGTCCTACTGGAACAGTAAATTCTGGACTAGGTTTTACTATGAAAGGTGTTACTGGCGACGACAATACTCCTGGAATTGGTGAAGCAAGTTTAAATAATCCAATTGGTGCTGGTGGAATAAATGATAATCAAAGATATGATTTTAGAGGTAAACCTAATGATGGAATAATTTCTATTCCAGTATTAGCGCCAACTGGTGGTACTCAATATCCAAACAGTACATTAACAGGAAATCCGTATCCTTCGGCAATAAATTTGAATTATTTTTTATTAGAAAATAGTGGATATACTGTAAATTACACCACTGGTGTTTATAATTTTATTGGTGGTCCAACACAGTTAATTAACGGAAATGCTTATTATTGGGAACATATAAAACCAGCAAATACGCACAATTTAACAGGTTACGTTGGTGGTTATGGTTATTATTCACCAAATGGTGTAACGGCCAATTCTCCTGGATCTTATAACAATCCTAGTTGGAATACTTATAATATTGATGGATCTGTAAACACTACTTTCCCAGGTGCAGGAGTTCCTTATAAAAGAATGTTTTGTCCAATTGGTCAAGGTTTTATGGTACAAGGATTTGTAAATGGAAATGCACTTATGAAAAATATTTACAGAGCTTTTGTAAAAGAAGGTGCTGGAAATAATTCAGAATTTGAAAGAAACGCTTCAACTACATCTAGTGTTGATGGTGAAAATTGGCAAGCTATTGTAAATGTAGCAAATGTTGATTATACTCAATTTTCTAAAGCAGATGTTCCACAAATTAAAATACATACAGTTATAAATAATCAATCTACTAAAGAAAACACATTAGCATTTAATCCAAATACAACTGATGGATTTGATGTTGCTATGGATGTAATTTCATACGAAAGTAATCCTCCAGTTGACGCTTATTTTTCAATTGCTGGATATTCTAATCCTTTTGTTATTACAACATTGGCTTTTGGTATTGATAAAAGAATTCCGTTCACACTAAAAGCCGAAACGGCTTCAATTTTTAAAGTAAATGTTGGTAATTTAATAAATTTTTCAGCATCGGATAACATCTATTTGTTTGATGGTCAAACAGGAATTTATCATGACATTAAAAATGGTTTTTTCGAAATAAGTCTTCCAGTAGGAACGCATTCAAATAGATTTGAAATAACATTTACTAATACTGCTCTATCGGTTGATACTAATGTTTCAAATATTTTTAATATAGTTCAAAATAATATAAATCAAGTTATATTAGTTTCTAATCCTAAATCAATTGAAGTTAAATCGGTTGGTTTGTTCGACATCACAGGAAAATTAATATTTAAAAAAGTCAATTTAGGAGTAAAAACTACCTATGAGTTTTCTACAACAGGATTAAGTGATGGAGTATATTTAGTAAAACTTTACGATGTATATGGAAAAAGTATATCACAGAAAATTATTGTTGAAAAAGTAAAATAACTTAAAAAAAATAGTTTATAAAAGACATTCAAACATTTGAGTGTCTTTTTTTTATGAAATCATTTTTAGGATAACTAACTTTGTAAAAAATAATAATTTTGCAAGTACAAACCCAAGAAATAGAAATTTTAAATTCCACCTGCAAATTATTCATTAGGAGAGAAGATTTAATTCATCCATTTATTTCGGGTAATAAATTCAGAAAATTAAAATACAATCTACTTGAAGCTAAAAAAAATAATGCATCTACTTTATTAACTTTTGGCGGAGCATTTTCTAATCATATTGCAGCAACTGCATTTGCAGGAAAACAAAATGGTTTTAATACAATTGGAATTATTAGAGGTGACGAATTAAAATCTAAAATTAATGAAAACCCAACCTTAAAATTTGCTCAAGAATGTGGAATGATTTTTGACTTTGTATCTAGAGAATGCTACAGAAATAAGGATTCTGAAAGTTTTTTAAACATTCTTAAATTAAAATTTGGCAATTTTTATTTACTTCCAGAAGGAGGAACAAATGAACTTGCTACTAAAGGATGCGAAGAAATCTTAACAGAAACCGATATTATTTATGACTTTGTTTGTTGTTCAGTTGGAACAGGAGGAACAATTTCGGGAATTATTAATAGTTCTTTTTCTAACCAAAAGATTTTAGGATTTCCTTCACTCAAAGGCAATTTTTTACAAAAAGATATTTGTAAATTTGCCAAGAATAAAAATTGGAAATTAATTTCTGATTATCATTTTGATGGATACGGAAAAATTTCTATAGAATTAATTGAATTTATGAATTCGTTTTTTGAAAAATATAAAATTCCACTTGATCCAATTTATACTGGAAAGAGGTTTTTTGGCGTTATAGATTTAATAAATAATAATTATTTTCCAGAGAAATCTAAAATTCTAATTATTCATACAGGCGGAATTCAAGGAATTGATGGGATGAATATTAAGTTAAAAAACAAAAAATTACCAATACTAAAAATCAATGTTTAAAAAGTTTTTTTTATTTTCAATGCTATGTTTGTTCATTTCTTGCGGAACAAATAAACCTGTTGTAAGAACAACAAAATCTAATAATGACAAATCCAAAGCTGTTGTTAGAACTATTAAAAAACCAATAAATAAGCCATCAGAACCGATAGTAAAAGTTGATAAAACTGATGATAAACAAATTATAAATAATCAACAGAAAGAAAATCAATCTGAAACGCTTGAAGCAACATCTAAAGTTAAAGTTACTACAGAAATTGTAAATAATTATATTGATAAATATAAAGAAGTTGCAAAGAAAAACATGAAAATTCATGGCGTTCCGGCAAGTATTGCATTGGCTCAAGCAATATTAGAATCTGGTGCAGGAACTGGAGATTTAAGTCGTCAAGCTAATAATCATTTTGGTATAAAATGTCATAAAGATTGGTTAGGAGAAAGTGTAAAGCACGATGATGACGCAGCTCAGGAATGTTTTAGAAAATATAATAATGTTTATGATTCTTATCAAGATTATGCTGCTTTTTTAATAGGTAGAAAATGGTATCAACCACTTTTTAAGTTAGAAAAAAATGATTATAAAGCATGGGCAAGAGGTTTAAAGAATGCTGGTTATGCAACAGATCCAGGTTATCCAAATAAATTAATTGGTCTTATAGAAAGGTATCAATTGCAAAGATTTGATGCCGAAGTTTTGGAAACAGAATATGTTGAAATAAAAGT
The DNA here is from genome assembly GCA_043747155.1 of Flavobacterium sp. Lineage (GTDB taxonomy): Bacteria > Bacteroidota > Bacteroidia > Flavobacteriales > Flavobacteriaceae > Flavobacterium. Next base: position 13,716 of record JAYTPS010000273.1, read on the forward strand.
TATTGAAACTGAAAAACCAAAGCAAGTAGTAATTTCAAATTCAGAACTGCATCAAGTTGAAAAAGGTGATACACTTTATTCAATATCCAAAAGATACAATATTTCAATAGACGATTTGAAATATAAAAATAGAATTTCTGAAAATTCTATAGCTATTGGACAAATGCTACAAATAAAATAATTTATAAACTTTAAGAATGTTATATACAAGAAGCAGTCAATTGTTTATTGATGCCCAAAAAGTAATTCCTGGAGGTGTAAATTCTCCAGTTCGAGCTTTTAAAGGTGTTGGTGGAACTCCAATTTTTGTAAAAAGTGCAAAAGGCGCATATCTTTATGATGAAGACGGAAATAAATTAATAGATTATATAAATTCTTGGGGACCAATGATTTTAGGTCATGCTTATCAACCAGTAATTGATGCAATTACCCAGAGAGCAAAACTTGGAACTTCCTTTGGAATGCCGACTGAATTAGAAACTAAAATTGCAGAATTGGCAATTTCGATGGTGCCAAATATTGATAAAATAAGATTTGTAAATTCAGGTACAGAAGCTTGTATGAGTGCTATTCGTTTGGCTCGAGGATTTACAAAAAAAAACAAAATAATTAAGTTTGCAGGTTGTTATCATGGTCATTCTGATTCATTTTTAATTCAAGCCGGAAGCGGAGCAAGTACATTTGGAATCCCAAATTCTCCTGGAGTTACTAATGGAACAGCCAAAGACACATTATTAGCCAATTACAATAATATAGAATCTGTAAAAGCACTATTTGAGGCAAATAAAAATGAAATTGCTGCAATTATTGTAGAACCAGTTGCAGGAAATATGGGTTGTGTTCCTCCAATAAATGGTTTTTTAGAAGATTTAAGAAAACTTTGTTCAGATAACGAATGTTTGTTAGTCTTTGATGAAGTTATGACCGGATTTCGAGTTGCTAAAGGTGGAGTTCAAGAGTTATACAACATTAAAGCAGATATAGTTTGTTTTGGAAAAGTAATTGGTGGAGGTTTGCCAGTTGGAGCTTTTGCAGCAAGAGAAGAAATAATGAATTATTTAGCACCAATTGGACCAGTTTATCAAGCAGGAACTTTATCTGGAAATCCATTAGCAATGGTTGCAGGATTAGCAATGTTACAAGCTTTAAATTCAGATTTAGATATTTTTAAACGGCTAGAAGAAAAAACAGCTTATCTTGAAAAAGGTATTCATGAAGTTTTATCTAATAATAATATTGAATTTACCATTAACAGAGTTGGTTCAATGATATCTGTACATTTTGACAGTAAACAAGTTATTGATTTGGAAACTGCAAAAAATGGAGATAATGATAAATTTAAAAAATTCTTTCATGGATTGTTGAAAGAAGGAATTTATATTGCTCCTTCAGCTTATGAAACATGGTTTATAACCGATGCGCTTACTTATCAAGATTTAGATTTTACCATAAAAGCTATTGATAAAGTTACAAAAGAATTCTAATAAAAAATGCTCCAAAAATTTTGGAGCATTTTTTTATATAATGATATTTATTATTTCATTTTTGGTTTAGAAATCAGTCTTTCATAAAGATCTATATTAGCTTCTAATTTTTTAATTTGCTCTTCTGTAAGCGAAGCTTTTATCTTCATATCGATAATTCTTGTTAGCTCAGCACTTCTTTCTGGAGATAATTCTTGACCTTGAAGTGTTTGATTCTTCATTTCAAATAATCTGTAAAAATCAGCAGTTTGAGTATCGTTAAGGCCAAGAAGTTCTGATAATTCAGCACTCTCTTTTTTAGCTACTTCTTGATAATTCATTTTCTTATCTTGAGCATTTGCATTGATAGAAAAAGCCAACATCAATGTTAAAACAAAAATTATTTTTTTCATAGTTTCTATGGTTTTAGTGAAAATAGTAATCAAAACTAATTTATTTTAATGAAATAACAAAATTTATTTTTCATTATCTTCAATTTTTCTTTCTTTTCGCTCTTT
>JAYTPS010000274.1:0-2570 GCA_043747155.1 Flavobacterium sp.
GAAATGTGCAAGCCAAATTGCTACTGATATTCATCAACATAAATTCTAATAAAAAAAAGCTCTCAATTTCTTGAGAACTTTTAAAGTATTTTAGAAAATTAGAGAATTATTTTCCTCCTTTTTCCATTTTTGCTTTTAATTCAGCTAAGATATCATTGTTATCTCCAAGAGTTGAAGTTTGGTTGTTACTGTTAGAACTTGCAACAGATTCTGATGCAGCTTTAACCGCTTTTTCTTCTTCTTCTCTAAAAATTGCAGTGTGCGATGCCACTACTCTTTTAAATTCTTTATTGAATTCGATAACTTTAAAATCGGCAGCGTCGCCTTTTTTCAATTTTTTACCGTCTTCTTTTTCTAAGTGACGTGTTGGTATAAATGCAACAACATCATCTCCAAAATCTACAGTTGCTCCTTTGTCTACAATTTCAGAAATTGTTCCGTTGTGGATAGTTCCAACTGCGAAAGCATCTTCATGTTTGTCCCAAGGATTGCTAGTAGTTTGTTTGTGACCTAAAGATAATTTACGTCCATCAACATCTAATTCTAATACAACTACATCTAGTTTATCACCAACGTTAACAAATTCTGATGGATGTTTAATTTTTTTAGTCCAAGATAAATCAGAAATATAGACTAAACCATCAATACCTTCTTCAAGTTCAACAAAGATACCAAAGTTTGTAAAGTTTCTAACAATTCCTGTATGTTTAGATCCAACAGGATATTTAGCTGTAATATCTGTCCATGGATCTTGTGTCATTTGTTTGATACCTAAAGACATTTTTCTATCATCTCTATCAAGTGTCAATACAACAGCTTCAACAGTATCTCCAACTTTAACAAAATCTTGAGCAGAACGTAAATGAGTTGACCAAGACATTTCTGAAACGTGAATTAAACCTTCAACACCTTCAGCAACTTCGATGAAAGCTCCATAATCTGCAATAACAACTACTTTGCCTTTTACTTTGTCACCAACTTTAAGTTCAGTTCCAAGAGCATCCCAAGGATGAGCATTTAATTGTTTTAAACCTAATTGAATTCTAGTTTTTTCGTCATCAAAATCAAGGATTACAACATTTAATTTTTGATCTAATTCAAGAACTTCACTTGGGTGATTGATTCTAGACCATGATAAATCTGTAATATGGATTAATCCGTCAACTCCACCTAAATCGATGAAAACACCATAAGAAGTAATGTTTTTTACAATACCTTCTAATACTTGTCCTTTTTCTAATTGACCAATAATTTCTTTTTTCTGAACTTCGATATCTGCTTCGATAAGCGCTTTGTGAGAAACAACAACGTTTTTAAATTCGTGATTAATTTTCACAACTTTAAATTCCATCATTTTGTTTACATATACATCATAGTCACGAATAGGTTTTACATCAATTTGTGAACCCGGTAAGAATGCTTCAATGCCAAAAACATCTACAATCATACCACCTTTAGTTCTACATTTTACAAAACCAGTAACAATTTCACCTGTTTCATTAGCAGAAATAACTCTATCCCATGATTTGATAGTTCTTGCTTTTCTGTGAGATAATACTAATTGACCTGTTTTATCTTCACGAATGTCGATAAGTACTTCAACTTTATCACCTACTTTTAATCCTGGATTGTAACGAAATTCGTTTAATGAAATTACACCTTCCGATTTTGCATTAATGTCAACAATAGCATCACGATCAGTAATTCTTACAACTACACCTTCAACTACTTCTTCTTGATCTGTATCAATAAAAGTTTTTGATACTAAATCTTCAAATTCTTGTAAGTTTTTTTCGTCAACTAAATCGATTCCTTCCGAATAGTTGTGCCAGTTAAAACCGTTTAAAAAATCTTGTTGTTCTTTGTTTAATTCAGACATGCTGATAAAAAATTTGTATTTTGTTTTTCGTGAGTTTCTTTAAGCAATAGAAAAACAAAAGTGTTTTACATAAATAATTGATTTCCAAACGAAACTCTGCTCTGCATTTTGGACTGCAAAAGTAATGTTTTTTTGTTTATTTTCAAAATATATATTTTATTAATTATTAGAATGTAACAAAAATGGATTTACAAACGTATAAAGTAAATATGGATGTAATTTTTAAAATATTTAAATCGGATAACAGAACTTTTCATTGGGATATTAATAATATTTTATTTCTTTCAATATTAATAATGGGATTCATCAGTTTACTTGAAATTAAAATGATTTCAAAAATTGCTAATATCATAGCAATATGTATCTTGTTTTCAGTTATATTCTAGGATTTGCAAATATTTTTAGAAAAAAAACATTAAACGAAATTTTTGAAGGCACTATAGCTTTCAATAATGATTATTTAATAATTAACAATTTAACAGTGAAATTATCTGAGATTGAAAAATATATCTTCGCATCAATGATTATGAAGGAAGAACCAACACTATTCCTAGAATGACATTATTCCCAAGAATATCAAATGGAACTAATAATTTGATAGATTTAGAATTAAAAAATGGAGAAAAAATAAAATTATTTTTTCAAATCGAATACAAAGAGCAAATTGAAGAATTAAAACCATTAATAAATT
>JAYTPS010000275.1:0-24108 GCA_043747155.1 Flavobacterium sp.
CTATTAAATTTTAGAAAAATGGCAAACGTTAAAAAAGAAAACGGTTCAAATGGTGGCGGAATGATTACAGGAATTATTATTGCTGCATGTATTGTGGTAGGAATATTGGTTTGGAAATTCCTTATGGGTAGCAGTGCTAACTTTGAAAACGGAGATCCAGAAAAAGGTCATCCATTAAATACATTAGGAATGGTTTACAAAGGAGGATTTATTGTACCTGTATTATTAGGTATGTTCTTAATGGTAATTGTTTTTTCATTTGAAAGATATTTTGTAATCTCAAAAGCTGCAGGAAAAAACAACCTTGATAAATTTATGAGCAAGATTCAAAACAATGTTTCTAATGGAAATATTTCAGAAGCAATTGAAGATTGCGACAAACAACAAGGATCAGTTGCCAATGCTATTAAATCAGCATTAGTGAAATATCAAGATGTTAAAAAAGAAGGATTTAGTAGTGAAGAAGCATCAGAAATGATTCATAAAGAAATTGAAGAAGCTACAACGCTAGAAATGCCAATGTTAGAAAAGCACATGACAATTCTATCTACATTAGTTTCTTTAGGAACTCTTGGAGGTTTGTTAGGTACAGTGTCAGGTATGATTAAAGCGTTTGGAGCATTAGCTAGCGCAGGTACACCAGATCAAGCAGCACTAGCAACAGGTATTTCTGAGGCACTTATTAATACTGCAACTGGTATTGCAACATCTGCTTTAGCAATTGTAATGTACAATTTTTTTAATTCTAAAATTGATACATTAACTTATTCTATTGACGAAGCTGGAACAGCAATTGTTAATACTTACAGAAGATTAAGAGGAAGTTTAAAATAATAACTTTTTTCAGCAATAATAGTGTTGAATAAATAATATATAAATAGATGGCAAAAATAAAAATGTCAAAAAAAGCGGCTTCAATAGACATGACAGCAATGTGTGATGTGGCTTTTCTTTTGCTTACCTTCTTCATTTTGACTGCTACAGCTAAGCAACCAGAAGCATTGCCAGTAGAAACTCCAGCGTCAACAGTACAAACTAAATTGCCAGAAACTGGTTTAATAACGTTAACTGTTGGTAAAGATGCAGACAAGAATAAAGTGTTTATGGGAATCAAAGACAGAGATCTTCGTTCTAAAACACTAGAGCTAATGGCAGATAAATATCAAATGAAATTTACGCCAGCAGAATCAGCTCAGTTTGCTCTTGTTGAAGAGTTTGGTGCTCCAATTCAAGATTTGAGTAGAGTGATAAAATTGTCAAATTCTGATAGAAATAAAGCTGGAGTTCAAGCAGGAATTCCGTTAGACTCTTTAGATAATCAATTGAAAGATTGGATATATACTGCTCGTCAAGCTAATTCAGATGCAGGTAAAACTGAATTATTAAAATTTGCAATAAAAGGTGATGCTAAACAAGAGTATCCTCAAATAAGAAAAATTATGGATATTTTGCAAGATCAAGATATAAATAATTTTAGCTTAGTTACTGGTTTAAGAGCTAAACCAAAAAACTAATATATTCAGAAATAATATTCAATTTAAAAAATACACAAAATGGCTGAATTAAATACTGGCGATGGTGGTGGTAAAAAAGATGGTGGCAAAGTAAGAAGTAAAAAGCAAAATTCAACAGTTGATTTAACAGCAATGGTAGATTTGGCATTCTTATTGATTACTTTCTTCATGTTAACTACATCGTTGTCTAAACCACAATCAATGAGCTTAGGTTTACCTGCTAAAGAAAAACCAGATGATCCTGAACCACCAGTTTCTTTACCTGTTGATCAAAGAAGAACAGTAACTGTTATTTTAGGAGAAAACAATATAATAAAATGGTATCATGGTTTGTTAGAAGCTCCAGAATCTAATGGAAAACCTCAAAACGTTGATTATGGTAAAGAAGGAATTCGTAAGGTTTTATTAGATAGAGTTCAATCTGTTCCTCAAGTTACAGGCGATAAAGAAAAAGGTTTAATAGTAATTATTAAACCAACTAAAAAATCAAACTACAGAAATTTAGTAGATATTTTAGATGAAATGGCAATTTGTAAAGTAGAAACCTATGCTATTGTTAATGACTTCACACCAGAAGAAAATAAAATTATTAGCGAAATGTCTAACAAAGTAAATTAAATAAAAATGAAATTAGACCTATTAAACAATAAATGGTTAAACATCGTTTTTGAAGGACGTAATAAAAGTTATGGTGCTTATGAACTGCGAACTAATAACACTAAGACCAACTTGCGTGCTTTGTTAATTGGTGCTGCAGTTTTTTGTTTGGCAATAGCAACTCCATTATTAATTAGTTTAATTCCTGATTCTTCAGACGATCAGACATTAAATGAAACAATAACAACAGTAAAGTTACCACCAAAAGAAGAGAAACCAAAAGAAGATTTAAAACCACCACCACCACCACCACCAAAACAAGATGTGGTAAAATTTGTGAAACCGGTAGTTGCTAAAACAGAAGATGTAAAGGAAGATCCTCCAAAAGTTGAAGAAATAAAAGACAAAAATCTTGGTAAAAAAGATATAGAAGGCGATCCAAATGCCGATTTAGATCCAGGACCAATTGATGATGGACCAAAACAAGCCGAAGTGGTAGAGGAAGATAATAATCTATACAATTCTGCTGGTATTGAAGTAAAACCAGAATTTCCTGGTGGACCAGCAAAATTTACAAATTTTATTAAAAACAACTATACTGCTCCAGAGGATAGTCCAGGTGGAAGAGTTATTGTGTCGTTTGTTGTTGAAAAAGATGGTTCTTTAACCGATATAAAAATCCTTAAAGATTTGGGTTACGGAACAGGTGCTGAGGCAATTAGGGTTTTAAAGAAAAGCCCAAAATGGGTTCCAGCTGAACAAAACGGAAAAAAAGTAAGATGTTCTTTTCAATTGCCAATTGCAATTGCAGCTCAAGAATAACATGCTTAATAATATAAAAAATAATTTTCAGAGGAAATCGCTTAGTCAGCGATTTCTTCTATTTACAGGAATTCTGTTTTTTTTGATTTATTTAACACTTGGCTTGTTAATAATTTTTTGGAATAAATTTCCTTTTAAAATGCAAAACAATTATAGAATTGCTTTTGGCATATTATTAATAGTTTATGCGTTTTTTAGATTTTTTAGATTTTTTAATGCAAAGAATGAAAATGAGTAAACAAATTAAAATATTAATTTTAGTTCCATTACTAGTTTTGGTTATAGCACTTTCATGTAATAAAAAAGACAAGAATCAACCCAATTCTGATTCAATAATTGCGGGTAAAACAGCAATATTAGTAGATGAAACTTTACTTCCAATAGTTGAAGATCAAGTTACTGTTTTCCAAAGTCAGTATGATGCCAAAATTACTTTAATTCCTAAATCTGAAAAAGAGAGCGTTTTAGAATTATCAAAAACTAAAATGGGAATTATTATTTTGTCAAGAGTATTAAACAAGCAAGAGCTTACACTATTTAATAAAAATAAAATTAAACCAAAAACAACACCTTTTGCAATTGATGCTGTTGCATTTATTAAAAGTAATAAATCTAATGATTCATTAATTGACTTAAAAGAGGTAATTGATTTTGTTAAAGGCAATAAAAATTCAATTAAAGGTTTGGTTTTTGATAATCCAAATTCAAGTTCGGTTAGATATATTTGTGAATTAGCAGGAATAAATTCGTTACCAGTTGAAGGAATTTTTTCGTTTAAAACAAATGAAGAAGTTATAAAACATGTTTCAGAAAATGATGGAATGATTGGTGTAGTAGGAATAAATTGGTTGTCACAACCAAAACCAGAAATGCGAAAATATATTGATAATGTCACAATACTTAGTGTAAAAGGTAATAATGACAACTATGTTTATCCATCGCAAGAAAGCATTGCTACAAGAGAATATCCTTTGGCACGTGTTTTGTATATTATCAATTGTCAAGGTTATGAAGGTTTAGGAATGGGTTTTGCCTCATTCATTGCTGGAGAAATTGGACAAAGAATAATTACACAATCTGGACTTGCTCCAATAAGAGAACCAAGTCGAGACATTATAATTAGAAATCAAATAGAAAAAAAATAAAATTGAATATGATGAATAAATTTAAAATTTTCAGTATTGCATTGATTGCTTCAACAGGAGTTATCCAAGCACAAGATTTAGATCAAGCTAAAAAAGCTATTGATGCCGAACAGTATGAAAAAGCAAAAGGAATGTTAAAAAGCATTGTTCAAGCTAAGAATAGTGGCAAAGCAGCTTTTTTATTAGGTAATGTATATTTAGCACAAAACATTGAAGACTCAGCCAAAATATTTTTTGATAAAGGTTTGTCAAGTGCCGATGGCGGAAAATTTAATTCTATTGGATTAGGTCAACTTGATCTTAATAAAGGTGATGTTACAAGTGCAAAATCTAAATTTGATTTGGTTTTAAAAGATTTAAAGAAAAAAGATTTAGAAGAATATATTTATGTTGCCAAAGCATATATGAATGCTGATAAACCTGAGTATAAAAGTGCAATTGCAGTATTAAATAGAGCTAAAGCGGCAAATCCTACAGATGCTCAAGTTCAATTGACACTTGGTGATGCTCTTTATGGAGATAAAAACCAAAACGATGCCTATGTTGCCTATAGAAATGCTTATCAAACAGATAGTTCTTTAATTAGAGCTAAAATGCAGTTGGGAGTTCTTTTAAAAGGAGCAAAACAATATGAAAAAGCAGTTGAAGCTTATAATGAAGTTGTAAAAATTAATGGTAATTACGGTCCAGTTTACAGAGAATTGGCAGAAACTCATTACTATTGGGCAAACAATAAACCATCAACATATACTGAAAACATGCAAAAAGCGTTAGCTTTTTATGAAAAATACATGTCATTAACTGATTATTCATTAACTTCTCGTATGCGTCATGCAGATTTTTTAATCCTTGCAAAAGACTACAAAGCACTTGAAGTTGAAGCAAATCAAATGAAACAATTGGATAAAGTAAATCCAAGAATATTACGTTATTTAGGTTACTCTGCATACGAAAATGGTAATACCGATGCTGCAATAAGTTCATTAAACGAATATATTTCTAAAGGTACTAATAAAGTAATTGCTGGTGATTATTACTATTTGGGTTTAGCTCAATTAAAAAAATCTATCGGTGCTGATGCAAAAATTGCCGATGCAACATTATTTGCAACTGGAGTTTCTCAAATTAAAAAATCTGTAGAAATGGAACCTTTATTAGCAAATGCTTTAAACGAAATTGGAAAAAATTATTTTACACAAAAATCTTATGCAGCTGCAGCTTCATTATTTGAAATTGCAATTACAAATCCAAACTCTAAAAACTTTCTTGAAGATAGTATTTATTATGGAATATCAGTTTACACAGTAAACAGAGGTAAAGATGCAAAAACTATCGACAATGTAAGTTTAGATAAAGCAGACAAAGCAATTGATGCAGTAATCTTGGCAAAACCTGAATACTCTGAAGCATACTTCTATAAAGCTAGAATTAATAATTCTCTTGAAAAAGATGAAGTTATGGCAGCAAATTATCAAAAATATGTTGATTTAGTTTTAGTTAAAGGCGAAGAAGAAGCAACTAAAAATAAAACTAAAATAATAGAATCTTATAATGCAATTGGAGCACATTATGCTAATACTGACAAAGTTAAAGCAGTTGAGTATTTCAATAAAACATTAGCATTGGATGCAGCTAATACTTATGCATTAGACTCTGTTAAGTCTTTAAAGTGAAGTGCTGACCCGATAATACCTGCAAACACTACAACACCAAAAAAGAAAGTTGTAAAAAAAGTTAAGAAGAAAAAATAAACATAAAACTCGTCTGGTTGAAAAACTTGACGAGTTTTTTTAATGTTAAAATTTGTAAGAAATAGTTACATTAAATACTAAAGTCATTATTTTGTAGTTATTATTGATACTAACCAAAAATTCTATGCCTAAATATTTTTACACGTTTGTTGCTATTATATTTTTTTCTTTCTCATTTGGTCAAAACTTAGTAACACTTAAAGGAAAAGTTATTGATGAGTCAACTAAATTACCAATTGAATCGGCAACGGTTTACCTAACTTCGGTAAAAGATTCTTCGGTTGTAGATTATACAATAACTGACAAATTCGGAAAATTTGACTTCAAAATTAAAAGGTTAATCAAGCCAATTTATTTAAAGATATCTTTTGTGTCCTATGAAGAATATAAAGTCGAATTTAAAGAAATTTCTATCGATAGAGATTTTGAAACCATTGTGCTTAAAACTGCCATTACCAATTTGGATGAGGTTTTAATAAAAAAAGAAATACCTCCAATTCGAATTAAAAAAGACACTTTAGAGTTTAACGCTTCATCGTTTAAAGTTCGACCAGATGCCAATGTTGAAACCTTACTAAAACAATTGCCTGGAGTTGAAATAGATGCCGAAGGAAAAATTACAGTAAACGGAAAAGAAGTAAACCAAATTCTCGTAAACGGAAAGCCATTTTTTGATAAAGACGGAAAAATTGCCTTGCAAAATTTACCTTCGGATATTATTAATAAAGTTCAAATTACTGACACCAAAACAAAAAAAGAAGAGAAAACTGGTGCAGTTGCAACGTCTGACAATGCAAGTATCAATCTTACTATTGATGAAAAGAAAAATAAAGGTTTTTTTGGCAAAATAATGGGAGGTATAGGTACAGATAAACGATATGAAACTAGCGGTTTGGCAAATTATTTTAAAAATAAAACTAAAATAAGCGGCTTAGCATCATCCAATAATATTAATTCTACAGGATTTTCTATGGATGAAATATTTGATAATATGGGTGGCGGAAGAAGTAGAAGTATGTGGGTAAATGGCGATGGTTCTTTTGGAATAAATGGAAGAAGATTTGGAGGAAATTCTGGAATTACACGTTCTAATATGGTTGGAATTAATTATTCAGACGAATGGCATAAAGATATAGAAACAACAGGAAGTTATTTTTTTTCTAATACTAATTCTGAAAATGTAAACAGAACCAATCAAACCAATTTTTTGCCTTCAGGAAATTTTACAACTAATTCGAACTCTAAAACTAATGATGAAAGATTTGGAAACAGCATAAACTTTGAATTAGAATATAAAATAGATTCACTAACATCAATTATTTTTGAACCAAAATATTCTAAAGCTACAGGAAAGTTTAAAAGCAATTCTTCGCAAATATCAAGAGACAATTTAGATCAATTGTTAAATGAAAGTGACTCAGATTTTATTTCGGAAAGTGATTCAAATAATTTTGAAAACACCTTAACTTTTACTAAATCATATAGAAAAAAAGGACGTTATTTTAGTTTAACATTTCGAAATGAAAATACTAAATCTATTGAAGATAATACAACAAATTCAAACACCATTTTTTATCAAGGTACAAATCCAGACGATACCAGAAATCAGCAATCTAAAAATAATTCAATTAAAGACAGTTATAATGCAGATATTGAATACTCTGAACCAATTACCGATTCTTTAAATATTAAAATCTCAACAAATTTTGAAAGAGAAAATTTAATTGATAGAGTAAAAACTTTAGATTTTAATGAAATTACTCAATCCTATACCATTGAGAATGATTTACTTTCAATGACAACAAATTCTTATACTAAATCGGTAACACCATCGGCAGGAATAGAATGGATTAAAAAGAATTTTAATTTCAATATAAATATGGGAACCTATATTGTTAGTTTTGATAACAATGCCGATTATTTAAATGCAATAACAACTTTAAATAAAAATTATATTGAGCCAAATATAAATTCGAGCTTTAATTATCGATTTACAAAAACTAAAAATGTATGGTTAAGCTATAATTATAATATCGATTTACCTACTACAACCCAAATTTTGCCAGTTGAAGATTTATCAAATCCTTTAAATACAATTATTGGAAACCCAACAATTGATTTAAATAAATACCATAATTTGTATTTAAGTTTTAGAGATTACGATTATGCAACAAGATCTGGATATGGAATATATACTGGAGGCAATTTTTATGATTCTCAAATAGTTTCAACAACAACTTTTGATGTCAATAGAAAAAGAACAACAACCTACCAAAATGTTTCTGGAACAAACAATTTCTGGTTTGGAATTTATTGGAATAAATCCATCAAGAAAGAAAAAAACAACTATAAATTTGGAGTTAATTTAAATAATTCTCTTAACTCTTCTAAAGGATTTACTGATGGCGAATTGTTTACAGCCAATTCCTATAATTTTTCACCAAGAGTTAACTTTACTTATGAAAATGACGAATTATTTACCATTAATCCAACTTACAATTATAATTTTAACAAAACTACTTACACCAATTATGTTGTAAATTCGGCTTCTAATTTTTCACATAAATTCAATATTCAAATCACTAATTATTGGCCCAAAAATTGGGTTTTTGGTAACGATTTTGGATATACTTACAATTCTAATATAGCCGACGGATTTAAAAAAGATTTCTATTTATGGAATACTAGTTTGTCATACAGTTTTTTCAATAAAAAATTGATGGCAAAAGTAAAAGTTTATGATGTTTTAAATCAGAATTTAAGTTCAACAAGAACCATTTCTGCAACATCAATTAGAGATGAAGAAAATATTGTTTTAAAACGTTACGCTATGTTTTCATTAACTTATAAAATCGAAAAGTTTGGAGCTAAAGAAAAGAAACCTTCTGGACGGTTTATGTGGTAAAAAAAATCTACTTTCCTAAAAAAGCAGATTTTTATATATTAATCATTTATGAATTAAGTTTACCAACTTCCGCTTGCGCCACCACCACCAAATCCACCACCACCACCAAATCCACCAAAACCTCCACTAGAAGAACCTCCAAAACCACCACCAAAACTTCCTCCACCAGAACTTCTCCCCATATTACTTAAAATAATAATATCTAATAAACTTGGTCCGCCTGAATTATTTCCAGAATTTCCACCTTTGTTTTTTGAAGCAATTATTAAAATAATAATGAAAATTATAATAAAGAATAAAATAAAACTAAAATTATCTCCAGTTTCTTTTTTATCATTTTTATATTCGCCTTTCATTACTTTGAAAATGGCATTTGTACCATTGTCTATACCTTCGTAATATCGATTTTCTTTAAAGTATGGTTTTACAACTTGTTCAATAATCCTTCTAGAAAGTGCATCGGTTAGTAAATGTTCAGTTCCATATCCAGATTGAATGGTCATTTTTCTTTATCTTTTGCAATAAGAAAAATAATTCCATTATCTTTTCCTTTTTGACCAATTTTCCATTTCTGTCCCAAATCTGTAGCATATCTTGCAATATCTTCGCCTTGAGTTGTTGGTACTATCATTACAAAAAGCTCTGTAGAAGTACTGTCTGAATAAACTTTTAATTTATCATACAAACTTTTAATTTCAGATTCGCTTAATGTTTTTGTACTATCAATTATTGGAGGAATAAAAGATGGTTTTTCAGGAATTTTAAGTTGTGCGAAACCTAAATGATGAATAAAAAACAAAACAGTAATTAGTAGAAATCTTGCTATTTTAAAACTTAATTGTTTCATCCTTTTGATATTTCGTTAGAAAGTTCATCGGTGTCGTCATCTTCAAAAGGAAAATGTTTTTTAAGTTGTTCTCCTGCTGAATAAATTCCGTCAATTAATGCCGATTTATTAAAGCCATTTCTAAAATGAGCTGCCATAATATCTTTTGTCGAATTCCAAAAATCAGCGGTAACTTTATCATTTATTCCTTTATCACCATAAATTGAAAATTGCTTACTTTTTACAGCTACATAAATAATAACGCCATTTCTAAGCTGTGTTTCATCCATTTTCAATTCGTGAAAAACAGCCATCGCTCTATCTATTGAAGCAATGTCTGTTCTCTTTTCTATATGAACGCGAATTTCTCCAGAAGTATTTTTTTCGGCCATTCGAATAGCTTCCACAACTTCTGCTTCTTCGGCTTTAGTTAAAAAATCTTCTACTTTAGACATTATTTTGCTTCTTCTTTTTTGTCAAAATCGAATTCAACTTTTGGAGCTTTTTCTGCACCAGCATCAGATTTAAATCTCGCAATTTCTCCAAATCCAAATAGTTTAGCAAAAATCACACTCGGAAAACTTCTTGTTTTTTTATCATATATATTTGCAGCATCATTAAATCTATCTCTTTCTACATTAATTCTATTTTCTGTTCCTTCAATTTGAGATTGCAACTCTAAAAAAGCTTGAGTTGTTCTTAATTCTGGGTATCTTTCTACAGAAACAAGTAATCTTGATAACGCACCCATTTCTGCACTTTTAGCTTGTTGAAACTGCTCAAGTTGTTCTGGAGTTACATTTGTTGGATCTATTGTTATTGAAGTAGCTTTAGATCTAGCATTTACAACAGCTTCAAGAGTCGATTTTTCGAAATCTGCTGAACCTTTTACTGTTCTAACTAAATTATCTATTAAGTCATTTCTTCGTTGATAAGAACTTTCAACTTTTGACCATGCAGTTTTTGTGTCTGCTTGAACACCAACAAGTCCATTGTAGGATGAAATTCCTAATAAAACTAATACTCCAATGATAACTAAAGGCACTAACCATTTTCTCATAATTTCTAATTTTTAAAGTTTATTAATTGTTTTTGTTTATAGATTTAATTTTTATTAATTGTTATTGTTATTGATTTTTTTAAGCAACTCTCTTTCTACCAGACAAAATATATACCAAACCGGTTATCATCCAAAAAAATAAAAATCCAACAACCCACATTAGTTTTTCTTGTTTTTCAATCCTTTTAGAATTCATTATTTCATAAATGCACATAAACACAAAAAATGCCAAAGCTAAAAGTCCAATTGTTAAAAAGAAATTTGCATTGATCCAATGCATGATTTTTAATAATGCTCCAACAATCGTAAACACAAAAGAAACGACGAAGCTTGTGTAAATTAATTTGTCTTTATTCATAAAATTTATAAATTATTTTTAATACTATTTAGTTCTGCTTTTATTGTTTCTAGTTTAGATATAATTGCATATTTATCTAATGTTTTTTTCTGACCTTCTTTTAAATGTGTTTTTGCACCTTCAAGTGTAAAGCCACGTTCTTTAACCAAATGATATATTAATTGTAAATTTTTTACATCTTCTTGGGTAAACATTCGATTTCCTTTAGCATTCTTTTTTGGTTTCAAGATGTCAAATTCTTTATCCCAAAAACGCACTAACGACGCATTTACACCAAATGCAGTTGCAATTTCTCCAATACTAAAATATAATTTGTCTTTAGATAATTCTATGTGCATTTTGTTTTCTTAATTTAAATTTTAAAACCCAACACTAGTCTAGAGATTGATTCTCTTGATTAGCAATTTTTGAAATAGCAACAAATTCTGCCGCAGAAATGTTTCCGTAATAAAAATTTATAGGATTTACAACTTCTCCATCTTTATGAACTTCGTAGTGCAAATGTGGTGCTTCGCTTCGGCCTGTACTTCCAACCAATCCAATAACGTCACCTCGTTTTACTTTTTGTCCTGCTCTAACTTTATAACTACTTAAATGCCCATACAATGTTAAATATCCAAAGCCATGATCTATCTCAATATGGTTCCCATAACCCGATAATGAATTGTCTGCACTTTTAATAATTCCATCGCCAGTTGCATAAATTGGAGTTCCACTTGCAGCAGTAAAATCCATTCCTTCATGCATTTTTCGAGCTTTTGTAAAAGGATCAGTTCTAAATCCGAAACCTGAAGCCATTCTTCTTAAATCTTCATTTTTTACTGGTTGAATGGCAGGAATTGCAATTAATAATTTATCTTTTGCTTTTGCCAATTTCAAAATTTCATCCAATGATTTTGATTGAAAAACCAAAGCTTTTGTAATACCATCTACTTTTTTAGAAGTCGTAATAACCAAATCCGAATTGTTAAAACCTTCTAACTCTTTATATCTATTTTTATCAATAATTCCTTTTCTTTTTTCTGACGAAACTGGAGCATAATTAAAAAAAGTACGGTATAAATTGTTGTCTCTATCTTCCAAATCAGATGTAACTTCTTCTAATTGATCTATTTTTTTATTTAAAATTGCATAGCGAAGCTTCATATTATCAATTTCTTGCTGCTGAATTTTATCTTTTGGGGTTTCTAAAAAAGGAACATTCATAAATAAAACAAAGCATAAAAACCCAAACAATGCCGATGCCAAAAGAAATAATGCAGCATAACCAAATTTTAAACCCTTTTTTGGCTTTATTTTTCGGTATGCTAAATTTTCTGTATCGTAATAATACTTAACTTTCTTCGACATTTCTTAAATTATACTATTTTTGTGCAAGTTTTAAAAGCAATACTGGTTATACGAACAAATTTAATAAATGTTTCAATTAATTTGAATTTTTAATTTGATTGTTTTAAATTCTTTTACATTTAGATTTGCAATTATCTCTGTTTAAAAAAAATCTATCATGAGTACAATTACAATAGAAGCCGTTTTTGAGGCAACCAAAGATAAAGTTTGGGAAGCAATTACCAACTCTGAAAAAATGAAAACTTGGTATTTTAATATATCCAACTTTAAATTGGAATTAAATAATGAATTTACTTTTTATGGTTCTGATGGAACTTCGCATTTTCATAAATGTAAAATTTTGAATTTTGAAGAAAGTAAACTTTTTCGACACACTTGGACATATCCTGAACAATCTAATGGAAGTTCAATTGTAACATGGAAAATCGTTGAAGTTGATGACAAAGTTAAAGTTACATTAACACATCAAGGTTTAGAAACTTTTAACGATGGAGGAAAAGATTTTGCAGCCGCCAACTTTGAAATGGGTTGGAATGAAATTGTAAAAACTAATTTGAGAAATTATCTTTACGGAATTAAAAAATTAGTTTTTGAAGAAAAAATTAATGCATCTGCTAAAACTATTTGGGATATAATGTGGGATAAAAAATCGTATACAGAGTGGACTGCTCCGTTTTGTGAAGGTTCTTATTATGAAGGAGAAATAAAATTAGGAAATAGAATTCACTTTCTTGCACCAACATTAGACGGAATGTATAGTGATGTAATTAATTTAGTACCAAATGAAGTTGTTGTTTTTAAGCATATTGGAAAATTAGAAAACTTAAAAGAACTTCCAATTGATAAAGAAACAGAACTTTGGACAGGTTGCTTGGAGTCCTATAAATATAATGAAATTGATAGTGTAACAACTTTAATGGCAGAAGTTGATTGTGTTCCTGAATATATAGATTATATGAATGAGAAATTTCAACTAGCATTAAAAGAATTAAAAAAAATAACAGAAAATTATTAAAGAATTTAATCAACAGAAACCATTTTTATACTAAAAGTGAAAATACTTTAAAAGTAATAAAACAATGTTTCTTGATGATTAATAGATATCCGAACAGTAAATCAATATGATGAAATCACAAGACATTCGTAAGCAATTTTTACAATTCTTTGAAAGAAAAGGACATTTAATTGTTCCTTCTGCGCCAATCGTTCTTAAAGACGATCCAACTTTGATGTTTAACAACTCTGGAATGGCGCAATTTAAAGAATACTTTTTAGGAAACGGAACTCCAAAAAGCAAACGAATAGCCGATACGCAAAAATGTCTTCGTGTTTCAGGAAAGCACAACGATTTAGAAGATGTTGGTTTTGACACCTATCATCACACTATGTTTGAAATGCTTGGAAATTGGTCGTTTGGAGATTATTTCAAGAATGAAGCCATCACTTGGGCATGGGAATTATTGACCGAAGTTTATAAAATTCCAAAAGAAAATTTATACGTTTCTGTTTTCGAAGGAAGTATAGAAGATAATGTTCCATTTGACCAAGAAGCATGGGATATTTGGAAAACTTTAATTGATGAAGACCGAATAATTTTAGGAAATAAAAAAGATAATTTTTGGGAAATGGGCGATCAAGGTCCGTGTGGTCCATGCTCCGAAATTCATGTTGATATTCGTTCCGATGCCGAAAAAGCTCTTGTTTCTGGAAAAAGTTTAGTAAATAACGATCATCCGCAAGTAGTTGAAATTTGGAATAATGTTTTCATGGAATTTAATAGAAAAGCCGATGGTTCTCTAGAAAAGCTTCCTGCCCAACACGTAGACACCGGAATGGGATTTGAGCGTTTGTGTATGGCAATGCAAAATGTAACATCCAATTATGATACCGATGTTTTTACGCCATTAATTGAAAAATTAGAACATATTACAGGTTTTAAATACACAACCGATGACGTTAAAAACGTAAGTGAAGAACAGAATAAAACTAATATTGCCATTCGTGTAATTGTTGATCATATTCGTGCTGTAGCTTTTGCAATTGCCGACGGACAATTACCATCAAATACTGGTGCAGGTTATGTAATTCGTAGAATTTTGCGTCGTGCTATTCGTTACGGATTTACATTTTTAAATACCAAAGAACCTTTTATTAATAAATTGGTTGAAGTATTGGCGAATCAAATGGGCGAATTTTTTCCAGAAATCAAATCACAACAGCAATTGGTTACCAATGTAATTCGTGAAGAGGAAGCTTCGTTTTTAAGAACTTTAGATCAAGGTTTACAATTGTTAAATGATTTAATGTTAATGCATACTGTTGAAACAACATATAAAGGAAATTCAGAAATTGACTTATTAGAAATAAGTGGAGAAAATGTATTTAAATTATATGATACGTTCGGATTTCCAAAAGATTTGACTGCTCTAATTTTAAAAGAAAAAGGATTTTCGTTTAACGAATCAGATTTCGAATCACAATTGCAAGAACAGAAAAAGCGTTCTCGAGCAGCAAGTGAAGTTTCAACCGAAGATTGGAAGCTTTTAATTAGTGGAAATGTAGAAACATTTGTAGGTTATGACAAAACAGAAAACGAAGTAAAAATTACAAGAATTAGAAAAGTTGATTCTAAAAAAGACGGAATTTTATACCAAATCGTGTTAAACAATACACCATTTTATCCTGAAGGTGGAGGACAAGTTGGCGATAAAGGAATTCTTGTTTCGGCAAACGAAACGATTGAAATAATTGATACAAAAAAGGAAAATAATTTAATATTACATTTTGCAAAACAACTTCCTGAGAATATTGAAGCTGGATTTATTGCAAAAGTAAACACCAATTTAAGAACGTCAACTTCTAAAAATCATTCGGCTACACACTTGATGCATTTGGCATTGAGAACTATTTTAGGAACTCATGTTGAGCAAAAAGGTTCGTTGGTAAATTCGAATTATTTGCGTTTTGATTTTTCGCATTTTTCTAAAGTTTCTGATGAAGAATTGCGTCAGGTTGAAGCAAGTGTAAACGAGCAAATTGAAATTCATTTACAATTAGTAGAGCATAGAAATATTCCAATTAAAGAAGCGTTAGATAAAGGTGCGATGGCTTTGTTTGGAGAAAAGTATGGTGATAATGTCCGCATGATAGAATTTGGCGAAAGCAAAGAGCTTTGTGGTGGAATTCACGTGAAAAACACAGCTGATATTTGGCATTTCAAAATTATTTCTGAAGGCGCAGTTGCAGCAGGAATTCGTAGAATTGAAGCAATAACTGGCGATGCTGTGAAAGATTTTTACAAAAATCAAGAAATTATCCTATCCGAAATAAAAGAGACATTAAAAAATCCACAAGATATTTTAAAATCGGTTACTTCGTTGCAAGATGATAATGCAAAGTTGAAAAAACAAATTGAACAATTATTGAAAGAGAAAATTGATGGATTGAAAAACATTTTAGTTGCTGATTTTCAAGAAATAAACGGAGTTAACTTTTTGTCAAAACAAGTTGATTTATCCATGAGTTCAACCAAAGATTTAGCACAGGCAATCGGAACATCAAAACCAAACTCATTTGTATTTTTAGCATCAATTGAAGACAATACTCCAAATATTCATTGTTATATTTCTAAAGATTTAATTGCAGAACAAGGTTTAAATGCTGGAACTGTAATTCGTGAATTAGGAAAATTAATTGATGGAAATGGAGGCGGACAACCGTTTTTTGCGTCTGGAAAAGGTAAAAATGTAAGCGGAATTAAAGAAGCTTTGGATAAAGCAAAAGGATTTTTGATTGCTGATTAACGATTTTTGATTTTAGAATTAGACAAAAAATTTCATAAATGTTTTTAAATAAGTCAATCATAAATCTTATATTTGAGTGTGTTTTTTGATTTTTTATTCTTAAATAAAAATCGTTAATCTACATTGTTAAATATTTATGACAAGAGAGGAATTCATTGCTAAAAACGAACATTTTTTTTGGTACATTAAGAAAGAATCTATTCCCAATATTGGAATGAAATTTTGGTGGAATTTATTTTTAATTTTGGCACTTGGCAAGACGTAAAGGATTTAATTAAAATAATTGGTTATCAAGAATTGAAAAAAGTTTATGATGACATTACCGATAGAAAAATTGGGAATTATTTGCCCGAAATGCTCGATTTAATGTACAGAATTACTCTTAAATATGCATCTTGAAATTTTAAATAACGAACAAAAAGTATTACTGCCTATTTTATCTCAGTTTAATAGAGAATATTATTTGGTTAGAGGAACTGCAATTGCCCTGCATATTGGTCATCGTGAATCAATAGATTTTGAATTATTTAAAGAGAAGGATATTCGTAAAAAGATGTCTATACTAAACTTAAAACAATTGATTATAAAGTTTCTTTTGCCGACTATAATCAAATAAATATGTTGTCAAATGGTGTAAAAATCACTTTCTTCTTATTTCCATTTAAAGTTCCATTAAATGCAGAATAAAAAGGATTTCTAAAAATGCCCGATTTATTAACTCTTGGTGCACTGAAAGCATTTGCACTTGGTAGACGTTCTAAATGGAAAGATTATTTGGATTTGTATTTTATCTTAAAATTTCATTTTTCGTTTAAAGAAGTCTCAAACAAAGCGAAAGAAATTTTAAACGATGAATTTATAGAAAAGCAATTTATAGCTCAACTTGGCTATTTTGCAGGAATTAATCATGAAGAAGAAGTAATATTTTTAATACCAAATCCACCAACGGAAGATGAAATTAAAAAGTTTTTAACGGATATAAGTTTGTCTGGATTAGAGGATTGATTATTTTAATTTAATTACTTCCTTTCACCAATCTGCTGACGCCACATTGCATAATACAAACCTTTTTCTTCGAGTAATGCTTCGTGTTTTCCTTGCTCAATAATTTTTCCTTGTTCTAAAACAAATATTTTATCGGCGTGCATAACTGTTGATAATCTATGAGCAATTAAAACTGTAATTCTGTTTTTGTCTGAAATTTTTCTAATTGTGGCATTAATTTCTTCTTCGGTAATAGAATCTAACGCAGAAGTTGCTTCATCAAATATCAATAAGTTTGGATTTCTCAAAATGGCTCTTGCAATTGATAATCGTTGTTTTTCGCCTCCAGAAACTTTAATTCCGCCTTCGCCTATTGTAGAGTTCAATCCATCTTCGGCACGTTCTAGCAATTTATCACAACTAGCTTTATGCAAAACTTCTAGCAATTCTTTATCGGTTGCTGATGGTTTTACAAACAATAAATTTTCTCGAATAGTTCCACTAAACAATTGTGCATCTTGAGTTACAAAGCCCAATTGTTTTCTTAAATCTAATAAATAAATTTCTTTAGAATCAATTTCGTTATATCTTACATTTCCTTTCGCTGGCGGATACAATCCAACTAAAAGTTTTACCAAAGTAGTTTTTCCTGCACCAGATGGACCAACAAATGCAACAGTTTCGCCTTGTTTTATATTAAAATTTATATTTTCAACCGCATTGTGTTTTGCCGATTTGTGCTTGAAACTTACATTAGAGAAATGTAACGATTGAATTATTCCAACTGCTTTAGCGTTTTTTGGACGGTATTCTTTTGGCGCATTTAGCAATTCCTTAAAGTTCTCCATCGAAACTTTAGTTTCATTTAAAGCGATAATAAAAGTCCCTAATTCCTGCAACGGACCAAAAATAAAGAAGGTAAAAAACACCATTGTCAATAAGTCACCAACAATAATTTTTTCTCCAAACAAGAAAAAATACAAGGTAAAAACCACACATGTTCTCAAAAAATGAACTGTAGTTCCTTGAATAAAACTCAAACTTCTTATGTAACGGATTTTTTGTAATTCGAGTTGTAAAATTTTCAAGGTATTTAAGTTTAAGCGTTTTTCTTCTTGATAAGTCAATCCTAAGCTTTTTACGAGTTCAATATTTCGTAAACTCTCTGTTGTTGATCCTGCCAAAGCATTGGTTTGTGTAACTATTTTTCTAGAAACTACTTTAATTTTCTTACCCAAATAAGAACTTACCAAAGCAATAATTGGAGCTGTAATTAAAAAAATTATCGAAATTCTATAATCAATTCTAGAAACATATACTATGACAAATATAAATCCAATTACAGTTTGAAAAATTAAAGAAATTGAAAGCGTAATCAGTTTTTCAGAGTCAATTCTCACTTTAGTAAGTTTACTCAACGTTTCACCACTGCGTTGATCTTCAAATTGTTCATAAGGTAAATCAAGTGATTTTTTAATTCCGTCGGTATACATTTCGGCACCAGTTCTTTGAATTACAATATTTGTAAAATAATCCTGAAAATTTTTGGTAATTCTAGAAATCATTGCCGCTCCAAGTGAAAGTCCTAACCAAAAAGCTACCGATTTTATAAATCCGATTTCGTTTCCTTTATATTTAGACAAACCAACGCCACAATCTTGCATTAATTTTCCTGTAATTATAGAATCGGACAAACTAAAGCATATGTTGATTGCGGCCATTAATAGCGCAATAAAAAGTAAAAATTTATGTTTTTTAAGATATGAATATAATAGTTTCATGAAGTTTTAATATTTGATGCAAAAGTAGAAAATAAATAAACTTTTTCGTTTTAATTTTTAATTGTATTTACCCAATTCTTAAAATTCTTTATAGAAAATAGAAAGTGATTTTTAACGATCATTTTGTATTTTTGAATTTTAAAAGTAATAGTATGAATTTCACGACTAAAGTTCCAATTGATAAATATCAAAATCCAATTGATTATTCCTCCAAAATAGTGTCAATTGGTTCTTGTTTTGCTGAAAACATGCAAGAAAAATTCAGCTATTTTAAATTCCAAATTACTACAAATCCTTTTGGAATAATTTTTAATCCAGTTTCTATTGAAAAAGTAATTTCTAGAATTGTATTGCAGGAATTATATTTAGAAAAAGATATTTTTTTTCACAATGAACGTTGGCATTGTCATGAAGTTCATTCAGATACAAGTAATGAAAACAAAGAAGAGTTTCTTCAACATTTAAATGATATTCTTCACTCAACACAGGAACGAATAACCAATGCATCGCATATTATAATAACTTTTGGAACTTCTTGGGTTTATAGAAACAAAACTTCACATGAAGTTGTTGCTAATTGTCATAAAATGCCACAAATACAATTTGATAAAGAAATTTTATCAATTGAAATTATAGAAAAATCAATTCTAAATACAATTGGGTTAATTCAAAAAATCAATGCTAATTGTCACTTCATTTTTACAATTTCGCCAGTTCGACATTTAAAAGATGGTTTTATAGAAAATCAAAGAAGCAAAGCTCATTTAATATCTGCAATTCATAATTTACAACTTGCAATATTAAACTCGCACTATTTTCCAAGTTATGAAATAATGATGGACGAACTTCGAGATTATAGGTTTTATTGTCAAGATATGTTACATCCAAACCAAATTGCAATAGATTATATTTGGATTAATTTTTTTGAAAATTATATTTCATCAAATGATTTTAAAATTATGGAAGAAGTTTGTAGTATTCAAAAAGCACTTTCCCACAGAGCTTTCAACGTTAATTCTATTAATCATCAAACGTTTTTGAAAACTATAGATATTAAAATTATAAAACTACAAGAAAAATATCCTTTTATGCTTTTTAATTAAAAATACGAATTTTTTCGTATTGAATTAAGTTGTTTTAATTTAGAAATTTGCCCTATAACTTTAAAACAATAAACATGAAAAGAGTAAACAAATTCGGAATTATTTTATTTTTAGCTGCTTCAACAATTATTTCTTCTTGTAGTAAAGATGACAATGGTGGCGGTAGCAGTGTGCCAGCAACAGGAACTTACATTAATGCTAAAGTAAACGGCACATCATTCTCAACAGTAATAAATGGAGTTTCTGCGGCTACTGCAACAAGATCTGGCTCAGGTACAGACACAATTATTATGGTATTGGGTTCTAATTTAAATGGAACAACTAGCACAAACACTTTAAGTATTAATTTGTTTGGAATTACAACTCCAGGAACTTATGCCATAAACTCTGATTCTGAATCAGTTATGGGTTATGTAGAAGGCACAAGTGAAGTTGCATATGGAACAGGTATTTGTGCTGGTAGTACAGGAACTGTAACTGTAACAACAATTGACGCTACTAAAATTGAAGGTACTTTTTCTTTTACTGGAAAAGATGGCGAAAATTGTGCAGCAGCATCTAAAAGTATAACTAATGGACAATTTAGAGGAGTTTTTTCAAATTAACATACTCTTTAAATTATTTTAAGACTATCTTGAAAAGGGTAGTCTTTTTTATTTTATATAAGTTTTTATTTTATAAATTTGAAAACTATTCAAATAAAAAATAATGACACAACAAACAAATAAAGTTGGATTCTTTGGCGCAATTTCTGAAGTAAGAAAATGGGTTGTTTTAATTTTAATTGCATTGGTTTTATTTTTTGGATATAAATATTTTGCTTCTAACAATTCGTCTTCAGTAGAGTATGACACCAACTTAATACAAGAGCAAATAAAAAATGTTGGAAAACTCGTTGTTACCGAAGGACATTTTGCCGAAGTGCTTACCTATAAAGACCGAAAAGAAACCTATATACCTGGATTGAGTTTTGATAAAAAAGCTTTGGTAGTAATAAATGCCGATGTTACAGTAGGTTTTGATTTAAGTAAAGTTAAATATGATATTGATTCTAAAAATAAAATTGTAACCATAACTACAATTCCAAAAGAAGAAATAAAAATTAGTCCTGATATTAAATATTACAATACAGAATCAAGTACTTTTAATGAGTTTACAGGCGATGATTATAACAAAATCAATAAAATTGCAAGAGAAAATTTGGCTAAAAAAATAGAAAAATCTACATTAAAATCTAATGCTAAAAACAGATTAATTAGTGAGCTTTCTAAAATTTTAATACTTACCAATTCAATGGGTTGGACCTTAAAGTATGAAGGCGAAATTGTAAAAAACAACCAAGAGTTTCAACAAAAAATAAAAGCATAAATACGTATTGTTACGTATTGTTTTATTGGAGTCATTATGTCAAATTTGTAATTGATTTAATGACTTTTTTATGGTTTATATTCTCACTTTTTTTATAGTTTTATTACTTGTTGTAATTTTGCTTTTATTTTTTCAAAACTCTAAAATAAAGCAACAGCATTTTCAAAACATCCAACGTTTAGAAACAATGATATCTTCGTTACATCAAAAACAGTTGTATCTTAACGATAAGGTTACAATTTCAAACAACCATGATTCTAATTACAGATTAAAAATAAAAAATATTTCAGAAGAAATTGTCGAATTGCAAAATGTATTTGTAGATATTATTTATAATAAAAATATTAACTAACTTTAGGCAATCAATATTATTATATGAAGATAGTATCCTTAACGTTTTTATTATTATTTACGCCAATTATTATTCTTTCTCAAAACATAGATAGCTTAAAAACTGTAGCTTATGGAAAATCAAACGATTCAATAAAAATTGATGCACTTCATAAACTAGGAGTCAATTTTTTAAATAGCGATTTAAATAAATCTTTAAAATTTAATAAAGACTGCTTTAAATTATCGCGAAAAAACAAGTTAGATTTTGGGTTTGCAAAAAGTTATAATTTGCGAGGAATAATTCATGATATCAATGGAAATATTGATAGTTCTTATTATTGTTACAACAAAGCATTGTTTCATGTTAAAAAAATTAAACTGCCAATTACCGAAGCTTCAATAATTAATAATCTTGGTTTGTTAGAGTGGAATAAAGGAAAATACACATCAGCAATTAATTACTATAATAAAGCTCAAAGAATTTTTGAACAAATTGGTGATGAAAAAGGCATTGCCGATGCTTTAAGTAATATTGGACTAATTTATGAACGATTGCATGATTATAAAAACTCTAATAAATTTACAAATGAATCACTAAAATTAAGAGAAAAAATAAAGGATGACTATGGTATGTCGGTTTGTTATGTAAATTTAGGAAATTTATATGAAAACCAATCAAATCATTCAATGGCTATTAGTTTTCTTAAAAAAGCAATAGTACTAAAAAGAAAAATTGATGATCAAAATGGTTTAGCAACTGCTCAAAATAACCTAGCCACGTTATTAATTAATGACAAGAATTATAAAGAAGCATTAAAAAGTTTATATGAATCGTTATCAATTTCTATAAAGCTCAATTCCAAAACCAATTTAATATATGCATATAGCGGTTTTACAGATTACTACATTGCAATTAAAAACTTAAAAAAAGCAATTGAATACAACGATGTTTCCTATTCATTAGCCAAAGATCAAAATGATGCAATTAACAAGCTTAATGCACTGAAAAATTATGAAAAAATTGCAATATTAAATAACGATTATGAAAAAGCATATTCATATTCATTACTAAAAGATTCTATTCAAGGAAGCTTAAATAGTGTTGATGTTCAAAAAGCTATAAAAGAAATAGAAACCAAATATGAAGTTGAAAAGAATGAAAAAGAACTCCTACAGTCTAAAGTTGCAATTGCCAAAAAAGAACTTCAAATAAAAAAGAAAAACACTCATTTTCAAATATTATCATTAATATCTTTAGCATTAATATCAATTGGATTTTTAATTTATCGACAACAAAAATTAATAAACCGCCAACAAGAACAAGAGTTTCAGTTAAAATCGGCTATAAACGAAATAGAGTCACAAAATAAATTGCACGAACAACGATTAACAATTTCACGCGATTTGCATGACAATATTGGAGCTCAACTCACATTTGTAATTTCATCAGTTGATAATTTGAAATTTGGAAATAAAATTACAGATACAAAAATTACAAATCAACTTACTAAAATTAGCGATTTTACAAAAACTACAATTATAGAACTACGTGACACCATTTGGGCAATGAATAGCAATGAATTTTCATTTGATGATTTACGTTCAAGAATATTAAATTTTATCGAAAAAGCTAAATCAGCCAAAGAGGAAATTGAGTTTTTATTTTCTATAGATGAAAATTTAAATACTATTAAGCTATCATCTGTAGTTGGAATAAATATCTATAGAACCATACAAGAAGCTATTAACAATGCTATCAAATATTCTAATGCCACTAAAATTGAAGTAAAAGTTTCTGAAATTAAAGGTAAAATTTCAATTTCAATTCAAGATAACGGAAAAGGATTTGATGTAGCAAAAGTTGAATTAGGAAACGGATTGAATAATATGAAGAAACGAATAGAAGAAATTAATGGAAATATAGATATGCAATCGCTCATCAACAAAGGAACAATAATTTTAATTCAATTATAATTATGAAACAAAAAATACTACTACTAATTATTTTAGTGTCAACTTTTGTAAAAGCTCAAAATGCTCAAGACATAATTGATGGTTTAAAAGAAGACTTAAAAACCAATATTGATGACAAAAAAAGAGCAACAATTTATTCAGATTTGACTTGGTATTATTCTAATATATCTACTGATTCAGCATTGCTTTATGGAAACAAAGCCATATCAGAATCTACTAAAATAAAAGATTCGGTAATTCTTGCTCAAGCATTTAGTGATTTAGGTGCAGTTTATTTTAGAAAAGCTGATTTTGAATCTTCCAAAAAAAGCTTTTTAAAGGCGTATTCTATTAGAAAAATAAGAAAAGATAAAGTTGGAATGGCTAAAATATCGGCTAATTTGGCGAATATTTATAATAAAGAAAATAAAAAAACACTAGCACTAAAATCATAT
>JAYTPS010000276.1:0-3545 GCA_043747155.1 Flavobacterium sp.
GCTCCCTCTCTTGGGCTCGAACCAAGGACCCTCTGATTAACAGTCAGATGCTCTAACCAACTGAGCTAAGAAGGATTGTTTGCCTTTATTGCGGTTGCAAATATAAGGTGTTTTTTATTTTTTACAAACAAAAACTAACTTTTTTTATTTTATTTTACAAACCAAGTTTCGGCTACCCATTGATAAATATCTTTACCAAAGGTTAAAGCCATCAATGTCAGTAAAATAATCATTCCTCCAGTCTGAACTTTTTCAGCTGCCTTAACGCTTAATGTTTTTCCAGTAATCATTTCTGCTATAGTAAAAAGAGCATGTCCACCATCTAAACCTGGAATTGGCAATAAATTCATGAAAGCCAAACCAATTGAAAACAATGCTGTAAAGTTCCAAACATATTCCCAATCCCATTCATCAGGTAATTGTCTTGCTATTCCTATAGGACTTTTTATTTGCTTGTAAGCTTCGGTTTTTGGTTTTAAAATTAATTTAAATTGTTTAATGTTATAAACAAACATTATGTAACTTTCTTTTATTGCATAGTTAATTGCATTACCAAAACTCATTACATTTACATCAATATAATCTCTTTTTAAATCTTCTGGTGTTGGTTTTATGTAATCAAATCCAAGTTTTCCTTCTTTATTTACAGTTCCTTTTAATTGAACATCAATATTGTTTCTTAGAACATTCAAGCTTATTGAATCATTTTTATGATTTGCTAATTCTTTTCTGAAATATGAAAAATGTGGAATAGTATTGTTGTTGATTGAAATTATTTTATCTCCTTTTAACAATCCAATTTTTTCAGCTGCCGATTTACTTAAAACAGAATCAACAATTACATCCTTAATAATTGGAAACATAAAATTCTTTCCTTCTTTACTCAAGATATCTTTTTTGGCTTTGTCTGTTAATGCAAAGTTTACTACTTTTTCTTCTCTTAAAACTGATACATTATCACCTAATAAGATGTCAATTTTCAATCTATTAAAATTATCTTGTTTTACGCCATCAACATTTAATATTTTATCACCAGTTTGAAAACCAGCTTTTTCGCCAACATCACTAAATTCCAGTCCGTTTTTTTGAATTTTTTCGGTACTTATCGTTTTCTGACCAACTGTCATATACATTACTGAGTATATTACCCAAGCCAATAGAATATTAACGATAATTCCACCCAACATTATAATCAATCTTTGCCAAGCTGGTTTAGAACGAAATTCCCAAGGTTGTGCTGGTTGATTTAGTTGTTCAGTGTCCATGCTTTCATCAATCATTCCTGAAAGTTTAACATATCCACCAATTGGTAACCATCCAATTCCCCATTCCGTATCGCCAATTTTTTTCTTTAATAATGAGAATCCTGCATCCATAAACAAGTAGAATTTTTCTACTCTAACTTTAAAAATCTTTGCTGCAATAAAATGTCCGAATTCGTGAAGTATAACTAATACTGATAATATAAAGAGAATTTGTGCTAATTGTATCATTTAATATTTAATGTGTAATTTTATAAAAAAGCAAAAGTAAGGTTTTCGCCTTACTTATTAATCAATTATCTTGCCGTTGCTTATTTTTTTATAATTTTTTTATGAAATGTTCCTTCTGATGTTTCAATTTGCACAAAATACAGACCTGATGATAAAGAGCTAACAGAGAAATCTAGTGAGTTTTTTTCAAGAACCTTTTTGCCCAAGCTATTAAATAATGTTACAGTATTGATTAGAACATTTGATGGTAACTGAATATGAACTTCATTTGTTGAAGGATTTGGATACAATGAAATGGCTTGTTCCAATTCAAAATTTTCGTTGGATAAAGTTGTAGTATTGTTTTTAGAAATTAAATGTTTTTCTGGATCAAATTGTAATCCAGTAACCACAAAAGGAACAGAAACTATAAATTGCTCACCATTAGTTATGTTATTGACTACAACGTCATGAGTTTGTCCACCGCTTCCTATTAATCTTATTGGTAAAGGCATTTCAAAATAAGTAACTGAAAAGTGTGATTGTGTTTGATTCACAATAATTTTAGCTTGACCTGAACCAAAATTTTGAGCAGAAATTGTGTAGGTTGGATAACCTTGTCTATAAACCCAATCATTAAAAAACTCTAATAAACTACTACCATAAACGGCTTCCATATGAGATTGAAAGTTTGTTGTAACAGCATATCTGTAAGCTAAATTAGTGTCTGCTAAATAATTTCGCATGCCTTGAAAAAATTGAGTATCACCCATTTTAAATCTTAGCATTTCTAACACCATTGCACCTTTGTTATAAGATAATCTACTGTCAAAAATTCTTCCAACGTTTGTGGCTTGAGTATCGGTTAAATATATAGCTCCGCTTGGAGAAGATGTAATACTATTGACCATATTGGTTTTGTCTGATACAAAAGCAGGTATACCATCTAAATTTTCAATCGCAAGTGAAGCTAAGTATGTTGCAAATCCTTCGTTTAACCAAATATCTTTCCATGAACCGCAAGTTATTTTATCGCCAAACCACTGATGAGCAAGTTCATGGGCAATTAATCCTCTACTAAATCCTCCCATAAATGAAACTGTTGTATGCTCCATTCCTCCACCCCAACCAAACTGAGCGTGACCGTACTTTTCATTATGAAAAGGATAGGTTTCGAATAATGTTTCATAAATATTCATGACCGGAAGCGTTTGAGCCACTTGTATTTGAGCCGTTGCAAAATTTTCAGGATATAAATAGTTTACTATTGGAAAAGTGTTTGGTGAAATACCTGCAGTTTGAGTAAAAACTTGATAATTTGTTACAGCAATAGCAATTAAATAGGCAGGAATGGCATATCCATGATGAAAACGTGTTGTTTTAGTGGCTCCAATAATATTTTGTGAAACTTCAATACCGTTAGAAACGCTTACATATTCAGACGGCGCAGTAATATACACATCAATAGAATCAACTTTGTCATTTAAATCCTGCTTGCATGGCCACCAATCTCTTGCGCCAAAAGGTTCAGAAAGAGTATAAATTCCAGGTGTTCCAGAATGTGTTCCAGCTGTAAATGCTTGTTCTCCAGTTGCAGGTGCGCCAGAATAATTTATTTCTAAAGTTTCGAAGGTGCCATTTGCTTGAACACTTGGCAAAGTAATTACCAATTCATTATTAGAATTTTGAACAAAAACTAAATTTGTTGTGCCTCTTTTAACAGAACTTACAGTCAAAACATTTGTTAAATCAAAAGTAACCGTTGATATATTTGCTAAAGCTTTATATGTAGTAGTAACTTTACCAGTTATAAAATAAACAGCTGGATCAACCGTAAATTCTAATTTATGATAAGTAACATCGTAATTTAAAGTGTTAGGGTTTATGGCTAAATTCATTAAACCAGATGCCGATTTCATTTCAGATTCTGCAATTTTATCTAATTCTGTTTTTCCATTTTGAGCAAAAAAGGAAGTCATAGAAAATAGAACAATTATTAAGTAGGATTTTTTCATTTTCAAAATATTTTCTGCGAATATAATAAAAAATGAAAACAAACTCTCTTAAATATAT
>JAYTPS010000277.1:0-7865 GCA_043747155.1 Flavobacterium sp.
ACGTAGGCGGGAAATTCATCGCTACGTCAGCGGCTGCCATTGCGGCGGCCGCTCCAATCGCCGATGCTGCTGACGCAGATCCGAGCTGAGCGTCGTAGAACCGAGTGAAAGCGAACCGTCCGTAGACCATTGCGCCGACCACGGTGACTCCGAAGACGATCACGCCGATTGCGAAGATTTCTTCCTTTTACGGTTTTCCTCATTTTTCTTTCGTTTGCTTTTTTATATATTTACATCCTATTGTTAAAATCTTATAATTAAATGCCTAAATGCTGCAAACAAAAACAAAAAGCAGCTTGAATTATAGCATTAATTAATAATGAGAGAATTGTTTTGAAAAATATATTTCAGAAAAATTTAATCAAAAACTAATCGATTACAACAGCTAGACTAATTATGAAAATAGAAACTGTACACATAAAAAACTTCCGCTCATTCAAGGATGATACTATACATTTTGATGATTACACTTGTTTGGTTGGAGCAAATGGTGCAGGAAAATCAACAGTATTTACGGCTTTGCAAGTTTTCTTTAGACACTACAAAGACAGTAAAACCGATTTGAGTAAGCTTACTGAAAAAGACTTTCATCATTGCAATACTGCCGAACCTATTGAGATTACAGTAACATTTACAGATTTAAGCGAACAAGCCCAAGAGGATTTAAGTAATTATGCTCGACAAGGAAAGTTAATAGTTACTGCTAAAGCAGAATTCAATGAAGCTTCACAAAGAGCTGAAATAAAGCAATTTGGTAACCGATTAGGCATAGATGATTTTAGAATATTTTTTGAATTAGAAAAAGGTACAGCTAAAGCAGCTGATTTAAATGAGTGTTATGCTCAATTACAAGTTAAATTTCCAGAATTACCAAATGCAGGATCTAAAGATGCTAAAATCACAGCTCTAAAAGAATACGAAGCGGCAAGACCAGCCGAATGTATTTTAATACCTAGTGAAGACCAATTCTATGGAGCTTCTAAAGGTGCAAATCGATTGGCTCCTCATATTCAATGGGTATTTGTTTCAGCTTCAAAAGATGTTACTGAAGAAGGAGAAGAAAATAAAACTTCCGCTTTAGGAACATTATTATCAAGAACCGTTAGAGCCAAAGTTAATTTTACGGAGAGAATTTCAGAAATTAAACAAAAAGTTGACCAACAATATTCTCAATTACTAGCTGACGAACAAAATGTTTTAGATGATATTTCAGCTTCATTAAAAAGTAAGTTAAGTCAATGGGCTAATCCAAGTATAAGTGCTACCGTTCAATGGAAGAAGGATGCGGACAAAGCTATTAAAATTGAAGAACCATCGGCAGCCATAGCATTAGGCGAAAGAGGATTTGAAGGTGAGTTATCTCGTTTTGGTCACGGATTACAAAGGTCGTTTATGTTGGCTTTATTGCAAGAATTAAGTACAACCGATGATGAAAATGCACCAACTTTAATATTAAGTATAGAAGAGCCAGAACTATACCAACATCCACCACAAGCAAGGCATTTAGCGGAAACATTAATGGATTTGGCAGGACTAAATACGCAAGTAATGTTATGCTCACATTCGCCACTATTCATTCCTAAAAATAGTTTTGAGAAAATAAGAATTATTCGTGAAAACGGTAATCCAATAGAAACATTAAGTTCTAGTGTGAGTTATCAAGCATTATCAGATTATTTAACCGGTATAGGTTCAAAACCAGTCAATAATAAAGGAATTGTAGCAAAACTATTTCCATATTTAAGTCCGTCTATAAATGAAATGTTTTTTTGTAGAGTTCCAGTTTTTGTAGAGGGTATTGAAGATATTGCCTACATCAAAACCTATTTAGAATTAATGGGGTTATCAGGGCAATTCAGGGCATCGGGTATGCACTTAATCAATGCCGACAAAAAAAGTAACATCATAGAACCAGCAGCAGTAGTAAAGCTTTTAAATATTAATGCCTTTATTGTGTACGATAGTGATACTGATGTGGAAGAAAAATACCATCATCAACACAAACCAGACAATAAAAAACTTCTTACTATTCAAGGGTACGATACAGAAGATGAATTTCAAGCTGTCAATATTGTAAAACCTAATCTTTGGGCTTGGAAATCAAATTTAGGAATTGAAGTACAAAGTGAAATACCTAATTGGAAAACATATTTTGATCAAGCGAGTTTAGAATTTGGAAATGCTGGAGGACTTCATAAAAACCCATTAGTTTTAGCAAGGACATTAGAATTAGCTTGGGTAAAAGGAGAAACATCACCTAACCTTATAAAATTAATTGAAACCATTATCGATTTCGGTACAGTAAAATAAACAATGAACAAACAAGACCTAATCTCAAAAATAAAAAAACTAGACGGCGTTACTCAAGACGAGCGTGCCTATTTAATTAATTTGGTGAACACAAAGAAAAAGTACGGCTTGGTTTGGGAAGATTTACCAGAAAATGTTGAAGAGCAATTACGTATTAGTTTACCTGTTTTGAAGGAAGTTAAAGATAAGGCAATCATAACTGATACAATAGATGCACCAAATCACATTTTAATTGAGGGCGACAACCTACACGCATTGACGGCATTGACATTTACACACGAAGGAAGCATTGATGTAATATACATAGATCCGCCATACAATACAGGTAAGGAAAATGAATTTAGATATAATGATAATTGGATATTAAAAGACCATCCTTTTAGACATTCAAATTGGATAAATTTTATATCAAAAAGATTTAAAATTGCAAAAAGACTATTAAGCGAAACAGGAGTTTGCATTATACATATAGATGAAAATGAGTTTGATGCACTAAATTTATTTCTAGAAACAGAAGTTTTTTCAGATGATGATTTTCTTGGAGTTATAATATGGAATAAGCAAAATCCTAAAGGTGATGCTAAAGGTGTGGCAACTATGCACGAATATGTACTCGTTTATGCAAAAAATAAAAGTGAGTTTACATCATTGCCAAATTCACTCTTACGCCCAAAACCTAACGCAGAAAAAATACTTTCCAAAGCCAAAAAATTATTCTCTAAAATAGGTAAAACAGAAGTTCCTGAAGAAATAAAAGAAGTCATAAAACCTTTTAATTTCTCAAAAGCTGTATTAGAAGACTTTTTAGTAAAATATGATTTAGTACTGGTAAATAAAGAGTTTCAATCTTGGATTAGCAAACAAGATTTTTCAGGTGGTGAAAAAGCATATAAATTTATTGATGAACTTGGTAAAGTTTATCGTGGAGTTTCAATGGCTTGGCCAAACAAAGAGCAAGCTCCAGACGATTATTTTATACCACTTATTCATCCTGTAACTAATAAGCCTTGCCCAATTCCTTCAAGAGGTTGGAGAAATCCAAGTGTTACGATGGGTAAATTATTAGATAAAAATTTAATTTTATTTGGTATTGACGAGAGTAAACAACCTGAGAGAAAATATCTTCTAGAAGAAAATATGTTTGAAAACACACCGTCAATTTATAACAATGGCGCAAGTGATGATGATTTATTTAAAGATCTAAAAATAAATTTTGCCTATCCAAAACCAACTTCGGCAGCTAAATATTTTTTAAGCTCAATTCATCCAAATCCCAAAATAATTCTTGACTTCTTTGCAGGTTCAGGCACAACACTTCACGCAACAATGGCTCTAAATGCAGAAGATGGAGGGAATAGACAATGTATTTTAGTAACCAACAACGAGAATAATATTTGTGAAGAGGTTACTTATGAACGTAACAAAAAAGTAATTCAAGGTTATACCAATGCTAAAGGAGTTGCCGTTGCAGGATTGGAAAACAATAATTTGAGGTATTTTAAAAGTGATGATGTAAGCCGTGACCAAACGCTTAAAAATAAAAAAGAGCTTACTCATTTAGCTACTGAATTGTTGTGTATTAAAGAAGATTGTTATAATCCAATAGCATCCAAATCTAAATGGTATAGCGCATTTGCTGACACTAAATCACAGTTTATAGTAATTTATGACGATGTTATGATTGAAGAAGGTATTGCAATCATCAAACAAATGAATGAAAATAAAGGCAATAATAATTCTATCAAAGTATATGTATTTAGCAATGGTCAATATCCATATACAGAAGATTTTGAAGAAGTATTAGATTTGATAACATTATGTGCCTTACCAGATGCTATCTACAAGGCGTATCAAAATGTGCTGCCTAAAAAGAAACGAGAAATTATCCCTATGCTGGACGATGATGTTACTGAAGAAGTGGGAGAAAATTTGTTTAATCAAGAAAACGCTTAATTCATAAATGATACATTTAAAAAATTACCAAGACGAAGCAGTCAACGATCTTTCTCAAAAACTGTATAAGTTATTAAAACGACCAGGCGCCAGACAAAATTTAATTTTCAAAGCACCTACTGGTTCAGGTAAAACAGTTATGATAGCTTCGTTATTAAACAAGTTTTGCGAAGAATTACCAGAACGTTACGAACTGGAAAAACGCAAAGCTGCTTTTATTTGGATTGCTCCAAACAAATTATACATACAAAGCTACAATGCCTTAAAAGGATATTTTGCTGAAATGCGTTCCATAAAACCTATTTTTTTTAATGATGTTATTGATAGTGAATTGCAACCAAACGAGGTATTGTTTGTCAATTGGGAAAGCATCAATAAAGAAAAAAATTTAATGATTAAAGAGAATGAAACCGATAAGAATTTATACAGTTTCATTAACAAAGCAAAGCTAAACGATACGGAAATCATTGTAATTATTGATGAAGAACATATGTTTGCAGATACTAAAACAGCCAAAAGAGCCAATGAAGTATTGCAAAAAATATATCCAAAAGTTGAAATTCGAGTTTCAGCTACGCCAACCACCAACAGTGATTATAAAACTTTGGTAGAGCGTCAGGATGTAATTGCCGAAGAAATGATAAAGGAAGGTATTATTCTTAATCCTGCTTTAGATACCGTAAAACAAGAAGGTCGCTCATTAGAA
The DNA here is from genome assembly GCA_043747155.1 of Flavobacterium sp. Taxonomy (GTDB): domain Bacteria; phylum Bacteroidota; class Bacteroidia; order Flavobacteriales; family Flavobacteriaceae; genus Flavobacterium. Next base: position 4,970 of record JAYTPS010000277.1, read on the forward strand.
GAAATATTATTAGAACAGGCGTTAGTAAAAAGAGAAGAATTACGCCAAGCGTATGAAAGTCTGGGAGTTAAAATAAATCCGCTTTTGTTGATACAATTACCAAACGATAAGAGTGATAATAATACCGCCGATGATGAAAAATATATTGATGTAGTTTTACAAAACCTCGAAGTAAAATACAATATTACGGTCAATAACAATAAACTGGCAGTTTGGTTATCAGGCAAGAAAGACAATTTAGAAGATATTGAAAAACCCGACAATATGGTCGAGGTTTTGCTGTTCAAACAAGCCATTGCGTTAGGTTGGGATTGTCCAAGAGCAGGAGTTTTATTAATTTTCAGGGAATTAAAAAGCACCACATTCACCATTCAAACCGTAGGTAGAATTTTGCGTATGCCGGAACAAAAACATTATCCAAATCCGTTACTAAACCAAGGATATGTTTTTACCAATTTAAGTAAAAATCAAATCGAAATCGTGAAAGACGATATGAGCTATATTACAATGAACAAAGCACGTAGAATTGAAAACTATGTGCCGGTTCAATTGAATTCTACTTATATTAATACCCGAATAGTTCGTAACCGTTTGGGAGCTACTTTCAGAAAAGCATTATATGAAATAGCCGAATTAAATTGGGAATTAAAAAGAGAAATGGGATCAGATCATTTTTTTGAAACCAATAAACAATTATTGAAAAAACGTTTCATAAACACGGATATAAATACCATTGAAATTGTTATTCCGGAAAATGTACTACTAACTGGTGAAGAACAAACAAAATTAGTTACCGAAACAGCTCGTTTTGCTAAAACACCAAGTGAATTGGCTCGGTTATTTAAAGATTTTTGTAGAGCATTAACGGCACCTTATGCAGCAGTAGATAGTACGCCAGTTTTGGAAGGTGGTATGAAATATTTTTTTGAAGACTACTTCGGAATTATAGAATACGATGCTATCAAAATAATGCTATACGACCAAAACCAACCCATCTTCATTGAATTAATAGAAAAGGCAAAAGAGCGTTATCAGGAAATGCAAGAACAAAAAGCAAATAATGCGACTAAAGATGTTCAAAACTACCAGTGGGAAGTGCCAATTGAAAGAATTTACAATGAATTATACGAGGAAAAAGAAGCCGTACAAAGACACGCTTTAGAACCGTTTTATGAATACAATAGGGCATCAAAACCCGAAGTTAAGTTTGCGGATTTTTTAGAAGAAAACAAAGAATATCTTCATTGGTGGTATAAAAATGGAGAAAAAGCCAAAGAACATTTTGCAGTTCCTTACATTGATTATTTGGGCAAACAAAGTCTTTTTTATGTTGATTTTGTAATATTGAGTAAAACTAATGTTACTTGTTTATTCGATACCAAAACAGCAGGAAGTGATCCAGCAAATGCACATTTAAAACACAATGCTTTAGTAGATTTTATTGAAGTTAGAAATAGCAAAGGGTTAAAAACTATTGGAGGGATTTTAATTGAAAAATCTCCTAACAATGTATCTACTTGGTGGTTTTCTAAAATTTATATTCAAAACACAAAAGATACAGCAGGTTGGGATATGTTTAATCCAATTTCATTATAAATAAATAGATTATGATAAACAAAGGACTAGATACGACATTCATTCATTTTGGTATTCGTAAAGACGATATGGAAATTATCAAAAATCTTTGTGAAGAACAAGGATTAGGTTTTGAATGGCTAGAAGAAAATATACTAAAAGAGTTCCACAATCTTAAAATCAATAACGAAGATATTGACAGCAAAAAGATTGAAAAAATTATCGAAAAGGCTTTAAACAAAATATAAGTACTATGCTCATTACCAAAATAATTGCCAAAAACTTTAAAACCTATCGAGAACTCGACTTGGACTTAACCGTAAATGAAGAGCAACCGATTATACTAATTGGTGGAGAAAATGGTGGTGGTAAAACTACCTTGTTTCAAGCCATTTATAGTGCGTTGTATGGTCTAAAAGTAAAAGATGAACAACACTTCAATAAATTACAAAACGCTGGAGAAAGGGCTAAAAATGCAAGTAATAGCAGCAACAAAATTGAATTAGAAATTCACTTTACGGGAAAAGTATTGCACAATGATTACAAATACATAATCAAGCGGTTATATACACTCAATGCACAAAATAATCCAGTTGAAGCGGTAATGCTTAATCTTAACGGAGACGTTTTTAATTATGGAACGGCAACACCACACGCCGAAAGAGTTAAAAAAGAAGCAGAAGTAAATAAAATTATCAAAGCCAATCTACCCCAAGAATTAAGTAAGTATTTCCTTTTTGATGCAATGGAAGCAGGTAATTTGTTAAAAGACGAATACCTAAACCGTGTGATTAAAGAGAATATTGAAAATGTAATGGGTTTCAATAAGTACATCCAGCTAGGAAATGCGACCAATACACTAACTCAGGAATACATTGCACAAAGTATTGAAATTGAAGAAGAAAGAACACAATACAAAAACCTTTTAGAAGAGCATAAAAAATACCAAGACTTAATTGATGCAACTAAAGTGCAATACGATAGAAGTTTAAGTTATGCTATGGCTCAAAAGGATTTCTATGAAAGTGCTAAAGAAGGTAAAAGTCTTCAGGCAAACATCAAAGAGCAAATTCAAATTGTAGAAAGAAAAATTGAAGATATTCTAAACAAGGAAATCTTATTTATTGATCAATCAGAAAAATTCTTAAATGATATTGAAATTCAGGTGTTCATTCCAAAGCTCATTACAATTGTTCAAAACGAAATCGAACTAATACTTTCAGAGAAAAGCCAACAAAATAACAGCGATTTTATTGAGCCGGAACATATCAGCAAAGTTTCAGATAAAGTATTAGAATTCCTCAAAGAATACAATTTAATA
>JAYTPS010000278.1:0-6569 GCA_043747155.1 Flavobacterium sp.
GGTTCGTCTGAAATAATTTATGATGGTGTAAACAGTCAAGTATTTGCTAGTCAAAATAAACGTAAAGCTTTTATAACTGGAGTTTCGTTCTCTTTAAAGTCATACATCATAGAAAATTTATTATTTACTTCAACTTTCAATTCTACTTTAGGAAGAATTATTGATGATAATAAACAAACTCCCTTAGATCATATCCCACCATTTTATGGAAAAATTGGTTTTAATTATTCTAAAAATAATTATTACCTTGAAGCTTACATGTTATATAATGGAAAGAAAAATATTGATGATTATTTTTTAAAAGGAGAAGATAATGAACAGTATGCTCCAATTGGAGGAATGCCAGCATGGGAAACTTATAATTTTAAAACTTCATTAAAGGTGTTTAAAAAGGCAACCTTTTATGCTGGAGTTGAAAATATTTTGGATACTCAATATAGAACTTTTGCTTCTGGAATGAATGCTCCTGGGCGCAATTTATATGGTGGCTTGAAGTATAGTTTATAATATTTTGTCTCAAAAAAAAAATCCTGATTAAATTCAGGATTTTTTACTTTTAATTATTTCAATTTTTTCTTAACCATAACTTCTTGGTAAGCTTCAATAATATCTAGCTGTTCTATTTCGTTATAATTTTTAAGTTGAATACCACAATCGTAACCTTTTGCTACATCTTTTACATCGTCTTTAAAGCGTTTAAGAGCTGTTAACTCTCCTGTATAAATTACTACACCTTCTCTAATTAAACGTATCTTAGAATTTCTAAAGATTTTACCATCGGTAACCATACATCCAGCAATTGTTCCAACCTTAGAGATTTTGAACGTTTCGCGAATTTCTGCAGTTCCGGTAATTTCTTCTTTCATTTCTGGAGAAAGCATTCCTTCCATTGCATCTTTCAAGTCGTCAATTGCATCATATATAATTGAATAATTTCTAATATCAATTTCTTCTTTATCTGCAAGTTGACGTGCATTTCCAGCAGGACGAACATTAAATCCAATAATAATTGCATCAGATGCAGATGCCAACATTACGTCGGTTTCTGTAATTGCTCCAACTCCTTTATGAATTATATTTATTTGAATTTCTTCGGTAGACAATTTAGTAAACGAGTTAGAAAGTGCTTCAACAGAACCATCAACGTCACCTTTAAGGATAATGTTAAGTTCTTTAAATTGTCCAAGAGCAATACGACGTCCAATTTCTGCTAGAGAAACTCTTCGTTGCGTTCTTTCTGATTGTTCACGCATTAATTGAGTACGTTTGGCGGCAATTTGTTTAGCTTCTCTTTCGTCTTCAAAAACGTTAAACTTATCTCCAGCTGTTGACGCACCATCTAATCCTAAAATTGATATTGGCGTTGATGGACCAGCAACTAAAACGTTGTGACCTCTTTCATCATGCATAGCTTTAACTTTTCCATGATTTTTTCCAGCAAGTACGTAATCTCCAATTCTTAATGTTCCTGATTGTACTAATATTGTAGAAATATAACCTCTTCCTTTATCAAGTTGAGCTTCTACTACTGTTCCAACTGCTGGTTTATTTGGATTTGCTTTTAGGTCTAAAATTTCAGCTTCAAGTAGTACTTTTTCAAGTAATTCTTTTACACCAGTTCCAACTTTAGATGAAATATCGTGTGATTGGTATTTTCCACCCCAATCTTCAACAAGTAAATTCATAGATGCTAATTTTTCCTTAATTTTTTCAGGATTAGCATTAGGTTTATCAACTTTATTGATTGCAAAAATCATTGGCACATTTGCTGCTTGAGCGTGAGAAATTGCTTCTTTAGTTTGAGGCATTATGTCATCATCGGCAGCAATTACAATAATTGCAATATCTGTTACTTGAGCTCCACGAGCACGCATTGCGGTAAACGCTTCGTGTCCAGGTGTATCAAGGAAAGTTATTTTTTGTCCGCCATCAAGAGTAACTCCATAAGCTCCAATGTGTTGTGTAATTCCACCAGATTCTCCAGCAATAACATTTTCTTTACGAATATAATCTAAAAGTGATGTTTTACCATGATCAACGTGTCCCATTACAGTAACAATTGGTGCTCTTGTAACTAAATCTTCTTCTTTATCGGCTACAACTTCTATTGCATCTTCAATATCTGTAGTGATAAATTCTACTTCAAATCCGAATTCTTCTGCAACAATTGTTAATGTTTCAGCATCAAGACGTTGATTCATTGTTACCATTATTCCAAGTGACATACAAGTTCCAATAACTTTTGTAACAGGTACATCCATCATTGTTGCCACTTCGCCAACTGTAACAAATTCTGTTACTTTTATAGTTTTATTGCCTTCGTCTAATGCACGTTGTTCATCATCAGATCTTTGACGGTGAGTATCTCTTTTGTCTCTTCTGTATTTCGCGGCTTTAGATTTAGAACCTTTACCTTGTAATCTTTCTAGAGTTTCTTTAATTTGATTTTTAACTTCTTCTTCTGTTGGCTCAACTTTTTGAACAATTGCTGGACGTGCTCCTTTTTGAAAACCGCCACCACCGCCAGGTTTATTTGGGCCAAACTTATTTCCTCCTGCACCAGCTGGTCTATTTTGTCCTCCACCAGTTGCATTTCCTCCTGGAGTTCCAGGACGAGTTTCGCCTGGTTTTGGCGGAATTCTTTTTCTCTTATTTTTATTCGCGTTTGGATCTGTTTTACTTCCGCTATTTATTTTTGGTGTTTCAACTTTCTTTTTAGGTTTGTTGAATTGTGTTAAATCAATTTTTTGTCCTGTTAATATTGGACCTGTAAGATTTTGATATTGAGTTGTATGTGTTTCATCTACAATTGGTTCTTCTGAAGTTTCAACTTTCTCTTTCTTTTCAAGATTTTGTTTTGGTTGAGTTGATTTTTCTGAAGGTTTTTCTGAAGGTTTTTCAGCTTTTACAACTGGTTTTTCTTCTTTTGGTTTTTCTTGAACTGGTTTTTCTTGATGAACTGGTTTTTCACTAACAATTTTAACTGGTTCTGATTTATTAGTTAAAACGTGTTTAGTTTCTAAGTCAATTTTACCAATTTGTTTTGGTCCAGTAACAACAGCTTTGGCTTTGATTACATCAAGACGTTGACGTTCTTCTTCAACTTTTCTTTTGTCTTCAATTTCTTTTTCTCTCTCTAGACGAAGTGCTTCTTTCTCTTTTTTAATTTCTTCACCAACTCCTTTTGATGCTTCTTTGTTTCCTTTGTCTCCAGCAAATTGATTTTGTAGAATATTAAATTCTGCATCAGAAATTTTTGCATTAGGATTTGCATCAATAGCAATTCCTTTATCCTTAAGATAATCTACAGCTCTTTCTAACGAAATATTTAATTCCCTTAAAACTTTATTTATTCTAATAATTCTTTCTTCAGACATAAAATCTTTTATAAATTCTTTTTTTATTTTGGTTGAGAGAATTAGTTATCGAACTCTTCTTTCAATATGCGCATTACTTCTTGTATTGTTTCTTCTTCTAAATCTGTTCTACGAGCTAAATCGGCAACATCTTGTTTTAATATACTTCTTGCGGTGTCAAGTCCAATTTTTGCAAACTCGTCAATAATCCATCCATCGATTTCATCTGAGAATTCTGTTAATTCAACATCATCATCTTCAACTGTACTTCCTTCTCTAATCACGTCTAATTCGTAACCTGTAAGTTGTCCTGCAAGTTTAATGTTTTGTCCACCACGACCAATTGCTTTAGAAACCTCTTCTAATTTCAAGAATACTTCTGCATGCATTGTTTCTTCGTTTATTTTTACCGATGAAACTTTTGCTGGACTTAATGCTCTTGTTATTAGTAAAGAAGCGTTTGTTGTATAGTTTATTACATCAATGTTTTCGTTTCCTAATTCGCGTACAATTCCGTGAATACGAGAACCTTTCATACCAACACAAGCTCCAACTGGATCAATTCTATCGTCATAAGAATCTACAGCTACTTTTGCTTTTTCGCCTGGAATTCTTACCACTTTTTTTATCATTATTAATCCGTCAAAAACTTCTGGAATTTCTTGTTCAAATAATTTTTCTAAGAACTTTTCAGAGGTTCTAGACATTATAATTTGTGGCTTATTGCCTTTCAATTCAACGCTTTCAATAATTCCTTTTACATTATCGCCTTTTCTAAAGAAATCTGACGGAATTTGTTTTTCTTTTGGCAATACAATTTCATTTCCATCATCGTCAACAAGAATAACTACTCTTGGACGAACATGGTGAACCTCAGCTGTATAAATCTCGCCAATAATATCTTTAAATTGTTTATAAAGATTGGTATTATCATGTTCATGAATTTTAGAAATAAGATTTTGACGTAATGCCAAGATTGCTCTTCTTCCTAAATCTATAAGTTTTACTTCTTGAGAAACTTCTTCACCAATTTCAAAATCGGGTTCAATTTTTCTGGCATCAGTAAGTGTAATTTCTATACTTTCTAAATCTAAATCATCATCAGCAACAACAATCCTTCTTTGCCAAATTTCCATATCTCCTTTATCAGGATTTATGATAATATCAAAGTTGTCATCAGAACCGTACTTCTTTTTTAAAGCATTTCTAAAAACATCTTCTAAAATCGCCATTAGCGTTACTCTATCAATAAGTTTATCATCTTTAAACTCTGAGAATGAGTCGATTAATGCAATATTCTCCATTATTCTATTTAATTAAAATTTACTGTAACAACTGCTTCTTTTATTTCACTGTAAGGTAGTTCAAGTCGTTTATTGACTGTTTCTTTACCTTTTCCTATTTTTTTCGGTTCTCTTGCTGTCCAAGATAAAACGATAAATTCATTATTAGCTTCTATTAATTGAGCTTCAATTTTTTCTTGAATTGTTTTAACAATTAAAGATCTTCCAACATTTTTTTGATATTGTCTAATCAATTTTAATGGCGAGCCAACTCCTACTGATGCTACTTCTAGCGCAAAATCATGTTCTTCTCTATCTAAATTGTTATCTATTACTCGACTAATATCTATACAATCTTGAAGATTCACTCCATTATCACCGTCCAAAGTTACAATAATTTTGTAAGTATCTGAAATTGATAAGTCTATCAAAAAAATTTCTGGTTTGTCTAATAAACCATCATTTAAAAGTTTAGTAACTTGTTCTTTAAATGTCATGTTTTTATAAAAAGAGGCACGCAATGCGTGCCTCATTATTCTTTTCTATTAAATAATGGTGCAAATATATAACTTTTTTTTATATTAAAAAATCGATACCCTTTTATATTTTTTTCTTACCTTTATACATATTTATGTAGACTAACTGTAAAATTTTATCTTTTTATTAATTATGAAAAAAATCTTAATCCCAACAGACTTTTCAGACCATGCAGAATATGCTTTGAAAGTTGCCGCACAAATAGCCAAAAAAAATAACGGAGAAATAATTTTGTTACACATGTTAGAACTTCCTCATCAAGCAAGTGATGCAATTGGAACAGGTTCTGACATTCCTGAAATAATGTTTTTTAAAAATGCAGCTATCAGAAGATTAGAAGATTTAATGGATGAAGACTATCTTGATGGTATAAAAGTTTCTGAAATAATTCAATTTGAATTAGCTTTTGACGGAATATTAAATATTAGTAATAAAAATAATGTTGATTTAATTGTGATGGGTTCTCATGGAGCAAGTGGCTATAAAGAAATGTTTATTGGCTCAAATGCTGAGAAAGTTGTTAGAAATTCTAATGTTCCTGTTTTAATAATCAAGAAAGAAGAAGGAGATTTTGAAGTAAGAGATTTTGTTTTTGCATCTGACTTTGCTGATGAAGTGAAAAAACCTTTTGAAAAAGTTGTTGATTTTGCAAATAAATTTAATTCAACACTTCATTTAGTTACTATAAATACTCCAAATAATTTTAAATCTACTTCGGCAGCTGAGGATACAATGAAAAAATTCATTAGTGGTTTTGATGTTAAAAACGTTGTTACTCACGTTTATAACGAAACCAATGTAGAAAAAGGAATTTTAAATTTTTCAAACAGTATTAATGCAGATTTAATTGGAATGAGTACACACGGCAGAAAAGGTTTGTCACATTTTTTTAACGGAAGTATTAGTGAAGATTTGGTAAATCATGCCACAAGACCTGTTGTAACTTTTAAAATATAATTAGAAAACAAAAATTCTAATAAAAAAACCTCTCAATTTCTTGAGAGGATTTTTTGTTGGTCTACAAGGACTCGAACCTTGAAAGACTGCACCAAAAACAGTTGTGTTACCATTACACCATAGACCAATTTGCTTTACGCGAGTGCAAATTTACACCAATTTTTATTTAATGCAAATATTTAATCGTTTTTTATTTAAAATAACAAGTTGTGTGGATTACTTTTACTAAATCTTTTAGAGATTAATTTTAAAAAAATTAAATATCGATAGTTTAAACTTTAATAATTTAAGCTGAGAGTTAATTGAAGGTTAAACAAGTGATAAAATATACATATTAAATCATCAATGTCCGATAAAAATTAATATCGGACTTTTTTATTTATTATTTGTTTGTTATTCAGTTGTTTAATTTTTAACTTTCACTTTTTTAGAAAAC
>JAYTPS010000279.1:0-5115 GCA_043747155.1 Flavobacterium sp.
TTATTGGAATTTTCCAAGTTGTGAACGGCAATTCCTATGTGTTCTATTTTTTTCATAATTTTTTTTGAAAGTTTATAAATGCATAAAAAAGAAAGTCCTTTAGCCCTGATTGAAATGAAAATCCTGTCCTTGCGAGGTTCCAAGTTATCAAATCTTAACAAGACTTCGTTCCTCGCAAGGACAGATTGAAATGTAAAGCAGGAATGACAAAACTCGATGGTGACCAAGCCGTGTGCTCCTAAAATTTATGTAAAGATAAAACTTTGCAATCAAGAATATTGTATTTTTGCAAAATGGAAACAAATAGACAGAAAAAAATTGGAAGTGTATTGCAAAATGATTTGGTAGATATTCTTCAAGGTGAAGTGAGAAAAAACGGACTTACAAATTTGATAATTTCGGTTTCTAAAGTTATTGTAACAACAGACTTAGGTGTTGCAAGAGTTTATTTAAGTGTTTTTCCTACAGATAGAGCTCAAGAAATATTAACTGCAGTTAAATCGAATATGCCATTGATTAAACATGATTTATCGCAAAGAGTAAAATTGCAGTTGCGAAAAGTGCCAAATCTTTCTTTTTATATAGACGATTCTTTAGATTATATTGAGAAAATTGACAATGCACTTTATAAAAAAGAAAATCCAATTGAAAATCGAGATTTATTAGAAAAACGCAAGAAAGCTTAATTGAATTTTCCTCTTTACATAGCCAAACGTTATCTTTTTACCTTTAGCAAAAGTACCGCTATCAATATTATTAATGGCATTGCTTCGGCTGGAGTTATTGTTGGCGCTATGGCTTTGTTTGTGGTGCTTTCAGTTTTTAGTGGTTTACGCGATTTTAGTTTGTCGTTTGCCAATGATTTTGATCCCGATTTGAAAGCAAATCCAATTAAAGGAAAGTCATTTTTTATTTCTGAGGAACAAGAAAGAAAAATCAATAAATTAGATGGAATTGCCAGTTACAGTAAGATAATTGAGGAACAAGTTCTTTTTTCGTTTAATGGCAAACAAAAAATTACTTATTTAAAAGGTGTTGATAAAAATTTTATAAAAGTAAATAAAGCTTCTCAAAAACTTTTTAACGGACAATGGTTAAAACCAGATACTTATCAAGTAGTAATTGGTTATGGAGTTTCAGAAAAGTTATCATTGGGATTGTTTGATTTTAATAATCCTTTTGAAGTTTATGTTCCTCGTCCAGGAAAAGGAAATATGTCAATAAATCCAGATGAAGCATTCAATAAATCAGTGATAATTCCTGTTGGAATTTATGCAATTAATGAAGAATTAGATTCTAAATATGTTTTCTCTGACTTGACCTTGGCGCAAGAATTATTAGAATATAAACCAAATCAAATTTCAGGAATAGAATTTAAAACTAATACAAATTTTAACGAAAAAGAGGTTGTATTACAAATTGAAAAAATATTAAATAACAAAATAAAAGTAAAAAACAGAGCCGAATTGAATGCCACATTACATAAAATGTTAAATACCGAAAATATTGCCATCTATTTAATCTTTACCTTAGTAATTATTATTGCACTTTTCAATTTAATTGGTGCATTAATCATGATGATTTTAGATAAAAAAGCCAATTTAAAAACATTATATAGTTTGGGGACAGAAATAAAAGATTTGAGAAAAATATTTCTTCTGCAAGGAACTTTACTAAGTGTTTTAGGTGGTTTTATTGGATTGCTTTTAGGAACTATTATTGTAGTTATTCAACAACAATTTCAATTAATAATGATAACTGAATCATTAGCATATCCTGTTGTTTTTACTTTTCAAAATGTAATAATAGTTTTTACAACAATTGTTTTTCTTGGATTTATTGCAAGTTTAATTGCCAGCAGTCGTGTTACTGGAAAATTATTAGATTAAGCAAACGAAAAATTAGAATAAACATCCTCAATTTCATTTAAAGTTTTGTATAAACCAGCAGCAGTTTCTAATGTAACTAGTTTTAATCTATGCTCTTTAAAATTAGGAATGCCTTTAAAATAATTAGTATAATGCCTTCTCATTTCAACAATTCCAACACGTTCTCCTTTCCAATCCATAGACCACGTTAAGTGATTTCTTGCAGCTTCAATTCTGTCAGCCATTGTTGGTTGTGGCAAATGCTCGCCAGTTTTAAAAAAATGTTTTATTTCATTAAAAATCCAAGGATAACCAATTGCAGCACGACCAATCATCATGCCGTCAAGACCATATTTATTTTTATATTCTAATGCTTTTTCAACTGAATCAATATCGCCATTTCCAAATATTGGCATTGTAATTCTAGGATTGTTTTTTATCCTTTGTATATGACTCCAATCTGCGCTTCCTTTATACATTTGAGCTCTAGTTCTTGCATGAACCGTTAATGCTTGAACGCCAATATCTTGCAACCTTTCGGCTACTTCATCAATATTAATTGAATTTTCATCCCAACCCAAACGAGTTTTAACAGTTACTGGAAGCGATGTTCCTTTAATAACAGATTTTGTTAATCGAATCATCAAATCTACATCTTTTAAAACTCCTGCTCCAGCACCTTTACAAACTACTTTTTTTACAGGACATCCAAAATTTATATCAACCAAATCAGGTTGAACAGCATCAACTATTCTAGCCGACATTTCCATTGCTTCTTCGTCGCCTCCAAATATTTGTATTCCAACTGGTCGTTCATAATCGAAAATATCAAGTTTCATTTTGCTTTTCATGGCATCACGAATTAAACCTTCGCTAGAAATAAATTCAGAATACATTAAATCAGCACCATGAAGTTTACACAACCTGCGAAATGGCGGATCGCTAACGTCTTCCATAGGCGCAAGTAACAACGGAAAATCTGGTAATACAATGTTGCCTATTTTGGGCATTTGTTTATAATTTTTGCAAAAATACAAAATTTTGTTGGTTTCAAGTTTCAAGGTTTCAAGTTTCAGACCTATTAATCAAAACTTTGCTTTATATTTGCAGATTAAATGCGAAAGCACTAGCTAGAAATGATAGAATACACGAATGAAAAACATTAGAAATTTTTGCATTATTGCACATATTGATCACGGAAAAAGCACACTTGCAGACCGATTACTTGGCGCAACCCAAACCGTTACTGCTCGTGAGGAAAAAGCACAATTGCTAGATAATATGGATTTAGAGCGTGAACGTGGCATAACTATAAAAAGTCATGCAATTCAAATGGAATATAAATATAAAGGTGAAGATTACATTTTAAACCTAATTGATACTCCAGGACACGTTGATTTTAGTTACGAAGTTTCTCGTTCAATTGCGGCTTGCGAAGGTGCACTTTTAATTGTTGATGCCGCTCAGAGTATTCAGGCACAAACAATTTCAAATTTATATTTGGCTCTTGATAATGATTTAGAAATTATTCCAGTGTTAAACAAGGTTGATCTTCCAAGTGCTAATCCTGAAGAAGTTAGCGATGATATAATTGATTTATTAGGTTGTAAACTGGAAGATATTATTCATGCAAGTGGAAAAACTGGCTTTGGTGTAGAAAATATTTTGGCAGCAATTATTGAAAAAATTCCTGCACCTAAAGGAAATAAAGACGAACCATTGCAGGCATTAATTTTCGATTCGCATTACAATCCGTTTCGTGGTATTGAAGTTATTTTTAGAGTAAAAAATGGTGAAATAAAAAAAGGTCAGAAAATTAAATTCATGGCAACTGGCAACGAATATTTTGCCGATGAAGTTGGAACTTTAAAGTTAAATCAAGTTCCCAAAAATGTAATTTCTACTGGTGATGTTGGGTATTTAATATCTGGAATTAAAGAGGCCAAAGAAGTAAAAGTTGGTGATACTTTAACTGATGCTAAAACTCCAACAACCAATATGATTACCGGTTTTGAAGACGTAAAACCAATGGTTTTTGCAGGAATTTATCCTGTTGACACCGAAGATTATGAAGATTTACGCTCTTCAATGGAAAAATTACAACTAAATGATGCATCACTAGTTTTTACTCCTGAAAGTTCTGCAGCTTTAGGTTTTGGTTTTAGATGCGGATTTCTTGGAATGTTGCATCTTGAAATTATTCAAGAACGATTGGAACGTGAATATGATATGACTGTAATTACTACAGTTCCCAACGTTTCTTATTTGGCTTACACTAAAAAAGAACCCGAAGTTGGATTTGTAGTAAACAATCCTTCTGATTTGCCCGAACCATCGCGGTTAGACAGAGTTGAAGAACCTTATATTAAAGCGACCATTATTACCAAAGCCGATTATGTTGGAAATGTAATGAGCTTGTGTATAGAAAAACGTGGTGTAATTACCAACCAAACCTATTTAACAACAGAACGAGTTGAACTCAATTTCGACATGCCATTGGCGGAAATTGTTTTTGATTTTTATGATAGATTAAAAACGGTTTCCAAGGGTTATGCCTCTTTTGATTACTCGCCAATTGGAATGAGAACCTCAAAACTTGTTAGGTTAGATGTTTTATTAAATGGTCAAACAGTTGATGCACTTTCTGCCTTAATTCATGAAGATAATGCCTATAATATTGGCAAGAAAATGACCGAAAAATTGCGTGAGTTAATTCCGAGACAGCAATTTGATATTCCAATTCAAGCTGCAATTGGAGCCAAAATTATTGCTCGTGAAACTATAAAAGCATTACGAAAAGACGTTACCGCCAAATGTTATGGTGGTGATATTTCAAGAAAAAGGAAGTTACTAGAAAAACAGAAAAAAGGTAAAAAACGAATGCGACAAGTTGGAAATGTTGAAATTCCGCAAGAAGCTTTTATGGCTGTGTTGAAGTTGAATGATTAAGAAATTGTATATTGTAAAATTGTATACTGTATAATGTAAAACCCAATGACGAAAGTTGTTGGTTTTTTTATTTAAAAAAAAATGGAAAACTGAGTTAAAAAACTTAGTGACTTCGTGGCTTTGTGGCATAAAAAAATTATCTAAAAAAGTTTACTTATATTATGTGATTTCTCCCAAAAAGTCGAAATGATAACTTGTAAAAAAAACTTAGTGACTTCGTGGCTTTGTGGCAAACAAAAATTATCTAAAAAAGTTTACTTGTGTTATGTGATTTCTCCCAAAAAGTCGAAATGACAAC
>JAYTPS010000280.1:0-2851 GCA_043747155.1 Flavobacterium sp.
AATTTATAAATGTAATAAAATAAATTTAGAACCAACTTAAAAATCTTTTTATCAATTTCAATTTATTTTTGTAGGGTGCATATCTAAAAGGTATATCTAGCCATGTAGCTTTTATAACAATTGATTTTTTGTGTGAAAAAGGGTCAAAACTTTTTTTGCCATGATAGGAACCAATTCCAGAATTTCCAACACCGCCAAATGGTAATCTATTGTTAGAGAAATGAATTACTGTATCATTAATACAACCGCCACCAAAAGAATATTTTTTTATAATTGCTTTTGCCCAAGTTTTATTGCTTGAAAAAACATAAAGTGATAAGGGTTTTTCATAATGAGAAATTATAGTATCAATTTCTTTTTCATCTTCAAAACTAATTATTGGTAAAATTGGTCCAAAAATTTCATCTTTCATTACTAAACTTTCAAGTTTAGATTCGTCGAGAAGTGTAGGAGCTATGTAATAATCAATTGAATTGGTTTGTCCTCCAAATAATATAGTTTCGTTTTTTAATAATTCAGATAAACGTTCCCAGTTTTTCTTATTAACAATTCTTGCAAAATCAGAAGAAATCTCAGGATCTTCACCATAAGCCAATACAATTTGCTCTTTTAGAGCTGTAATAATTTTAGCTTTACTATTTTTATGAACCAATAAATAATCTGGTGCAATACAAGTTTGACCAGCGTTAATAAATTTTCCCCAAACTATTCGTTTTGCCGTAAGTTGAATGTTGCAGTTTTCATCAACAATACATGGGTTTTTACCACCAAGTTCAAGAGTTACAGGTGTCATGAATTGAGCAGCTGCTTTTGCAACAATTTTTCCAATAGGAACACTTCCTGTAAAAAAAACATAATCCCAGCGTTGTTCTAATAATTTTTGTGAAACCTCAATTCCGCCTTCAACAACTTCAACATGATTTTTATCAAAAACTTCGTTTATAATTTTTAATATTATTTTGGAGGTATTTAAAGTTAATTCAGAAGGTTTAATGGTTACTTTATTTCCAGCAGCAACAGCAGCAATTAATGGGCAAAGTGCTAATTGATAAGGATAATTCCAAGGCGCAATTATTAAAACATTTCCGTATGGTTCACTAAAAATAAAATCCTTAGAAGGAAAATTTAATAAAGAAGGCAAGACTTTTTTGGGTTTTGCCCATTTATCAATATTTTTTATGGTTTGCTTTAAATCAGAAACTACATAATTAGTTTCTGTAATAATGGTTTCAAATTCTGGTTTTTTAAAATCTAAGTATAAAGCATTAACAATTTTTTTTTCGTATTTAATGACAGCAATAAGCAATTGTTTTAACTTATCTTTTCTATAGCTTACATTTGACTTGTAATCCATTTTATAAAAATGCCCATCTAAAACCAGTGTAAAAATCGGCTTGTTTGCTGTCGTTAATCAATGCAGTTACAATAGAACTTGAACCAATAAAAAAACCACCAACTCTAAAACCAATACCGGTGTTAAAACCTGAAACCTCGGAAGTACTAAATGGAGCAAAAACTTCAAAGAAGCCAGTATTAAACCTTGGTGTAATTGTAAGAATATTTTGTGCTGTGATTTGATCATTGGCATTATCATCATTAAGTTTTTGTTGTAAAAAACCAGTTACAAAAAATGTTGGTATAATCTTTACATCAGCATATAATGAAATTGTAGTTGGCAATTTTACTTTAAAATCTTTTTTCTCGGCTTCAACTTTATCAAGATAACCTTCATTAATCAAAATAGTTTCAATTTGTTGAAGATTATCAATATTTTCAAACTGATTTAGGTTTAAACCTTGCGGATTATCAATTGTTGATTGTATGTTTAAAATATAATTTGTAGAAAAATTATTATCATCTTTAAACGTCATAGAACCAATATTTTTTATTGATAAACCTGCATTTAATTTATATTTATTTTGATTTTTTTTAGGATTAGATTCTGGAGCATCTTTCCATTGATAATTAATACCAATGTCGCCAGAAAAGCCATTTAAACTTCCAAAAACTGATTTAGAATAATCATTAAAATTAGAAAAACTTTCTGCTAATCCACCAGAGTAGGCAATGTTTAAATTTGCAGTTGTGTTATTAAGAAACACTTGACCAGCAGAATTAGTTATAGTTCCATTAAATTTATCTAATCCAAGATTGGAATAAGAACCAGGAAAAAGTAATTTAAAAGTAGCACCAACATTTACTTTGTGTGTAACATCATTTAATAAACTTGTTGCCGCGGTTATTCCAATTTCACCCCAAGTTGTACCATTTAATCTTTGATTATAATTGTTATTTACAGTAGTTGAACCTAATACACTATTTAAACCTGAATTAACAAAAGCGTCACCTAAATTAGTATCAACATCAACAACATCCAGCTTTCCTGTGGCTTTTGAAGTAATTCCAAGTGCCCAGTTTTTAGTTTTTAATGCAAAACTTGGGCCATAAATTTCACCATCAATTCTTAGATTGACAGGTTCACTTCCAGTAAATATTAATGTTTCTAGGTTTTTTCCAGATAATATGTCACTAAATCCAATCTTATTATTTGAAAGGTTAAAACTTGTACTCAAAATACTTGCTTCAAACTTGTTAGACATATTCATTAATTCAGCAGGATTATTTGAACCAGAAATTATTCCTACTCGACTAGAAGTATTTAAACCAGCAAAATGTTCTTGAGAAAATGAATTAATTGTAAAAAATATCGATAAAATTATAATTATTTTTTTCATTTTTTTTTTGTAAATGTATTTATACTAAATTAATTGATACTTATATATTAAATCAATATTATTATATAATTAACATAAATTCCAAATTGTATCATGTGGTGTAGGAGCAATTACAT
>JAYTPS010000281.1:0-10513 GCA_043747155.1 Flavobacterium sp.
GACTCTAACATCTCACGAAGTAAGTCATTTCCTTCACGTGTTCTTTCTCCTACTCCTGCGAATACTGAAAGTCCACCGTGACCTTTTGCAATATTATTAATTAACTCTTGAATTAATACTGTTTTACCAACTCCTGCACCACCAAACAATCCAATTTTACCACCTTTAGAATAAGGTTCAATTAAATCGATTACTTTGATACCTGTAAATAAAACTTCAGAAGATGTTGATAAATCTTCAAATCTTGGAGCAGAACGGTGAATTGATAATCCGTTTTCGCCAGTTTTTGGTAAATTTCCTAAACCATCAATTGCATCACCAATTACATTAAATAATCTTCCATAAACATCTGCTCCAATAGGCATTTGAATTGGATTTCCTGTTGAAATCACATCTGTACCTCTACTTAAACCGTCAGTAGAATCCATAGATATAGTACGAACAGTATCTTCTCCAATATGAGATTGTACTTCAAGTACTAATAGTGTACCATCTTTTTTAGTGATTTCTAATGAATCGTAAATTTTTGGTAATTCAGCATCTTTACTGTTGAAAACTACGTCAACTACTGGTCCGATGATTTGAGAAACTTTTCCTATTGCTTTTGACATTGCTTATGTATTTATTTAATAGCGTTTTAGAAATGAAAAAATGATGTCTTTTTTCAGAGTGCAAAGATAATTTTTCTAAATAGAAAATCAATAGTAAAATGCTATTTTTTTAAATGTTTTTTGATTTTTTTAGATATTACATCTGAAATATGAATTTATCAATAATTTATATACAAAAAACCACCAACCGAAGTTGATGGTTTTTTAAAAAATTTAATATATACAGCTTTTATAAAGAAGCTGGATATAATATTCTTGAACCTGCTAAGCTTACACCTTTAAAGTTTGAACCATAAGTAGTGTTTATAGCTTCAATAAATTTATTAGAAATTAATGCATAACCTCTTGGCCCAGGATGAACTCCGTCTAGAGAAAAACCTCCACCTGTTACGTAAGTTGATTTAACTGTATATCCGTTTCCAGTGATACCAGTTGTAGCAACTTGATTTAATAGAGCATTTGCATCAACAAATGCTAAATTCTTAGCTGCAGCTAAAGATTGTATTGAAGCATTGAAAGCGTCAGTTGCTGTTTTAACAACAGATGTTTCAAATGCTGTTAAAGTAGTATTGTCTTGCATTGGATATGAAACTCCAATTGTACTGAATGAAGCTGGAACTCCAGCTTGAGTTGTACCTATTACTCCTCTAGCAGTTAATAAAATGTAATCAACATTTGGAGCAACATTACTAGCATGTCTTGCTCTACCATATAAATTTCCGATAAAACCTGCAGTTGGTGCTGGATATCCAGCGCTAATTAATGCAGCTGTAATTTGAGCCGAAATGTTTATTAAACTATCGTCAGCTATCAATAATGGATTTTTTTCAATAGTTGCTGGGTTAGCGTCATCTGCAACGATTGTTGCAAACCTTGTTGGTAAACCTGCACCAGTTAAAGCAGCATTAATTCCTCCAAATAATTGATTTAATGATGTTGCGCTTGCAGCAGGTAAACCTGGAATTGGATTTGTTGGTACAGTTGTAAAAAATGGTACTGAAGTAACATAAGGAATGTTAGCAACAACTCCTTTTGCTCCGCCAGCAGTAATTCCATCTAATATTGTAGAGTATACATTAGCAAATACATTTGGGTCTGTAATATCATTTCCACCATAAGTAGCTGGATTTAAATTTCCAGATTGATTTACTCCAGTTCCTCCAGAAGTTGCATAACTCAAAACATCATTGTTACCAATCCAAAGAGAGAAAAATGTTGGATTTTGTGCAACAGCATCTCCAACAATTGTAGCTGAAGTTGAAGAAGCAAAACGAACAAAATATGGGTTTGCATATGACCCGATTCCAGCAGGATTTCCGTAAGAATTTGATAATAAATGAAAACTTTTTGCACCAGGAACTCCCATATTATTAAACTGTCCTGTTAAATGATTTGTAATTTCGGTTGATGGTGTTCCAGAAACTGGTACTGGACCAGTTCCGTTAAAATACAATCTTGGACCTTGAATTGCTGTTCCTCCAAGAAGTAAACCTCCAATATTATCATTCATTAACGGAATTCTAAACTCGCCACCACCAACTAATGAAAATTGTTTAGATAACAAGTTGGTGTATGAGTCTTGTTGTCCTTGAATAAACAATGCGTTATCTGCATAACCAGCAGTTAATGAGTTTCCAAGTGCAACATATTTTGTAAAATCCGCAGAACCTGCAGTTAAAGGTAAACCGTCTGATGTATCATAAACTGTTACAGTTTCGTCATCGCTACAAGCTACAAAGGTTAAAGAAACCAAGAATAGCCATTTAATGTTTTTTATCATAATTATAAGTATTTTATAGTATTGTATTATTATGGATTGATTGTTAACGATGCAAAATATTGTTGCCCAATTGCTCCTGCACCAAGAACTTGTATATATTCTTTACCACCAATATTAGTTGCTCCTAATTTAAGAGTTGATTTTAATTTTGGAATAGAATAGCTTATTTGAGCATCAACAACTGTTGCTGCATCGATTACACCATCTGCAAAAGAAGATTGCCATAAATATTCGTCATTCCATCTTCCGCTAACATTGAAACCAAAGTTTTTAAACAATCTATCGTTACTTAAAGATGCTTTTACTCTGTGTTTTGGTGTATTAAATCCTGCTTCAAAACTTGGGTCTTTTGCTTGATCAAAATCAAATTGAGCATAATTATAATTAGCTGATAGTTCGAAATTTTTGATTATTTTTCTTGATGCACCAATTCCGAATCCTAAAGATTTAATTTCTGTATTGGTATTAGTGTATAATTGATAAGCTCTTGTGTTTCCGTTAGTTAATGCATGAATAGTTTGTGCACCTGGATCGGTTGGTCCTGCAAGAGGATTTGGCGAATCTTGAGTTGTACCATAAAATGGAGAAATTACTGTTAAGTTACCAATAAAGTCATTATAAATATTATAATAACCGTTAATGTCATAAGAGAAACCTTTGGCTTGACCTCTATATCCTAAATCAATAGCTTTTACTGTTTCTGGCTTTACTAAACCTACATTGGTTTTTTTTAATAAAGTTGAAGCTGTAACTGGATCTGAAGGTGCTAATGCTGCAAATGCTTGAACAGAAGAAGCTGTATAGGAATTGTAATAAGCATTTTGACCTGTCATTACTACAGTTGTTCCACCTGCAAATGCTTGTCCTACTGCTGTATTTACATTCAAAGTTTCTTTAAAACGATCTAAATTATCTGGTGCAGAACCTAATAATACTGCGTTACCAACATTGAATCCTATATATTGATCTTGTGTAGTTGGGTTACGGAAACCTGTTTGAAAAGATCCTCTAAAATTATGATTTTTTTGTTGTCCTGCAGAATATACAAATGATACTCTTGGTGAGAAGCTACCATCAAAATTTTGACTTTTATCATAACGAACTGATCCTGTAAACTTCAATCTGTCTTCCATAAATTTCTTTTGAAGTTGAGTGTATGCTCCGTATTCGTCATAAACTATTCCTCCAAAAGCTGGAGTATCAGTATAAATTCTTCCAAAAGAGTTTAAATCATATCTTCTGTAAGAACCTCCAACTTGAATTTCAGCAAATTTTAATAAATCTTTGAAATTATAATTTGCATCTGAATGATAAATTTTAGAATTATCTACAAGTTTAGAACCAGTTAATACATCAGGATTAGAAATTACATTTTTGAATGCAGCATCAAATGCTGGAGTTCCTGGAATTAATCTTCCTGTATCTGCAATATTTCTTGCTGCTATATGAGCGTTTTCTGGAGTTGCACCAGCTAAAGTTGATTGAACATAAGTAGCTGCATACTGACCAAACCAAGTTGCGTCAGATTTCCATGCTCTATTGATATTAATTCCTGTAAAACGCATGTCATAAGAATCACCACCATCTTCTGTAGTAAAATATCCTCTTAAGAAAAAGTTTTTACCTTTAAATTCTATTTTATGTTGTTGCATAAAAAAGTCATTCAAATAATATCTGTTTGCACCTTGATAAACTGTGTTTCCAAAACCAAATTTACTTTGTAATATAACTTCAAAATCATTAGCCCATGGCTTTAAATGTAGAGAGAAATCAACTTTAGCATTTTTTACTTGATTATCAGTTAAATCGGTTTCCTTATAACCTGTTCTTGAAACGTTTTCGTTTGGCAAAATTGCATTAAACGCTGCAAATTGACCTGCATTTATTACTCCAGCATTTAACAATCCTTGAGCTACATTTTTAATGTTAGTAGAAACTTCATCTCCATAAATGTTTAATCCGTTGTAGTTGTGATGACTTCTATCTCTTCCTGGAAATGCTAAATCATCGTAATTAGTTGCATACCAATCTGTACCTTTCATAAAAGTAAAATTAGCTTTAGCAGCAAAATGTTTTGAAAAAGCATGTGCCATTCGAACTCCATAATCATAATAAGGATTAGAACCAGCTGCAATTTGATTTGTTTGACCATATTTTACATAGGCAGAAATTCCTTGTGAGGTAAAAGGACTTTTACTGTTCATGAATAAAATTCCGTTAAAAGCATTTGCGCCATAAAGTGCAGAAGATGCTCCAGGAAGTAACTCAACACTTTGAACATCAATCTCAGAAGTTCCAATTAAATTTCCTAAAACGAAGTTTAATAATGGAGAAGAGTTATCCATACCATCAACTAATTGTAAAAATCTTGTGTTTGCAACAGTTGCAAAACCTCTAGTATTTATAGATTTAAATGACATACTACTTGTATTCATTTGAACTTCTTTAAGGTTTTCTAAACCATCATAAAAAGTTGGAGAAGCTGATTTTTTAATTTCTTTTACTCCCATTCTTTCAATGGTAACTGGCGATTCTCTAATTCTTTCTGGCGCTCTTGATGCAGATACAACTATTTCATCAAGTTTAGTTTCTTCGTCTTGTAAAACCGCATCCACTTTTTGGCTTGCTGATGATACTTCTACTTTTTGTACTCCAAAACCAATACTAGATATTTCTAAAGTATAAGGTGGTTTTTTTGAAGTTTTTAGAGCAAAATTTCCATCTGCATCTGTAACAGTACCGGCAGATTCACCTACAACTTTAACGTTGGCTCCAGCGATTGGTTCATTTTTACTGTTTTTTACTGAACCTGATATTGAACTTTGCGCAAATGAAATGCTGCAAAAAAACAATGTCAAAATAAAATAATAAATCTTCATTTTTTTTAAATTTTTGTTGGTTTAAGTAGCCAAAATACAAATATTTTTTAATATTCATAATAATCTTAAATTATTTTTTACTAATAAAGAATTAACTTGTAAAATAATGAAAAATTAATAATTGTGAAAAGTTTAACGTTTTATACTAATTTTTGATTTATAATGAATATATTATGCGTACATAGTATTTTTTTTAAAATTTTTTGAATAAAACAAAGAAAGGCAAGTATAAACTTGCCTTAAAATTTTGTTGAAAAAAAATTATTCTACTGTTACCGATTTTGCTAAATTTCTTGGTTGATCAACATTGCAACCTCTCATAACTGCAATATGATAAGACAATAACTGCAAAGGAATAGTTGTTAATAATGGTGATAATGCGTCTGATGTTTCTGGTATTTCAATTACATGGTCGGCAAGTTCTTTTACCTGAGTATCACCTTTTGTAACTATTGCAATAATTTTTCCGCTTCGAGATTTTATTTCTTGAATATTACTAACTACTTTATCATAATGTCCTTGTTTTGGTGCAATTACTACAACTGGCATTTTTTCGTCAATTAATGCAATTGGACCATGTTTCATTTCGGCTGCTGGATAACCTTCGGCATGAATATAGGATATTTCTTTTAACTTTAATGCTCCTTCAAGTGCTACTGGAAAATTATAACCACGTCCAAGATACAAACAGTTTGGTGCGTCTTTATAAATTGAAGCTATCTCTTTAGCAATATCGTTAGTTGCTTGAAGTGCTTCTGCAACTTTTTCAGGAATGACTTCTAGTTCTTGTAAATATCTATGAAAATCAGAGTTTGACATTGTTCCTTTGGCTTTAGCCAGTCGAAGAGCAATCATTGTTAAAACCGTGATTTGGGTTGTAAATGCTTTTGTTGAGGCAACTCCAATTTCTGGTCCTGCATGAGTGTATGCTCCAGCATGAGTTTCTCTAGAAATTGATGATCCAACAACGTTACAAACTCCAAAAACAAAAGCTCCTTTTTCTTTGGCTAATTTTATAGCGGCTAATGTATCGGCAGTTTCGCCAGATTGCGAAATTGCAATCACAATATCTTTATTGGTAATAATTGGGTTTCTATATCTAAATTCTGAGGCGTATTCAACCTCAACTGGAATTCTAGCAAATTCTTCTATTACATATTCGGCTACTAAACCTGCATGCCAAGAAGTTCCGCAAGCAATAATTAATATTCTATCTGCTTGAACAAATTTTTCAAGATTATCTTCAACGCCTGCCATTTGAATTATTCCACTGTTAGCATGAAGTCTTCCTCGATAAGTATCTTTTATTACATTTGGTTGTTCGTATATTTCTTTGAGCATAAAATGTTCGTAACCACCTTTTTCTATTTGCTCTAAGTTCATTTGCAGTTCTTGTATATAAGGATCTACTAGTGAATCGTCTTTAATTTTTCTAATTTTTAATGGTTTGTGCAAACGTACAATTGCCATTTCTTCGTCTTCAAGATAAATTGCATTTGAAGTATACTCTATAAATGGAGAAGCATCTGATGCAATGAAAAATTCATTTTCGCCTACTCCAATTGCCAAAGGACTTCCTAATCGTGCAACAATAATTTCATCTGGATTTTGTTTGTCAAAAACACAAATTGCATAAGCACCAACAACTTGATTTAATGCAACTTGCACTGCTTTTCCAAGTTTTAAATTATCTTTTCTTTGAACATCTTCAATAAGATTTACTAAAACTTCGGTATCTGTATCTGATTTAAAAGTGTAACCTCTTTTTATTAATTCCTTTTTTAATGGCTCATAATTTTCAATAATTCCGTTATGAATAATTGTTAAGTTGCCTGAATTTGATAAATGTGGATGCGAATTTACATCGTTAGGTACACCATGAGTAGCCCAACGAGTATGTCCCATTCCAATTGTTCCGTTGGTTGTAATTTGTTTTAAAGATTTTTCTTCTAAATCGGATACTTTACCTTTGGTTTTAGAAACTTTTAGGTCTTTTCCATCATAAAGCATTACTCCTGCGCTATCATATCCTCGATATTCTAAACGCTTTAATCCTTTTATTACTATAGGATAAGCTTCTCTGTATCCAATATATCCAACAATTCCACACATAAGCTATTATTTATTAGTCAGGTTTGGTATAATAAATTTTAAGTTTTAATCTTTTTTCATCAGGTATCGTTGAACTGCTTCCAAACAATACAGTTCCAAGAGGATTCATAACACTAGCAATTGGTGTTAAATCTATATTATTAGGAGTAGATATAGGATTTGCAAGTTTAGCATTAGTAACTGCTGTGATAGCTTCTGTTACCACTAATCCTAATTTTACATTATCTCTTCTATTTTCATCGGCAATTAAACTTCTTAAATAATTAGTTAATCTAATTTTATATTGTGTTCCTCTACCATTTTCTACATCTTCTTTTTCTAAAATACCTCCATGAATTACTTTATCTAGTTTATGATTTGCAGCATTTGTAGATCTGTCAGTGGTATAATCTAAAATTGGAACATTATTTTCCATGTCATAAAGATAAATACGATAAGGTTCATTTGATGTAAACATTGCGTTTTTTTCAATATAAAAAGTCAAACTTGCTTCGTTTATTAACCAACCATTATCTATAATAGCATCTAATTCATCTGCAATTAAATTTTCATCTGGACCATCAGCTCCAAACAATTCTATAACTGCCATTGAACCATTTTGACCTTTTAGGTATAATTTTTCATCTCCAGTTGGTGTGTCTGGTGTATTGTTACTTAGTGCTGTTGTATAATTTATACTAGTCGAGGTATTTTCTGGTTCAAATAAATTTACAGAATTTCCGTTAAGTTTAAACTCGATTGATTTTCTAATTCTTTCTGGGTTTGTAGCAGTAGTTTCATCATGATATACCATTACAATTTTTCCGTTTTTAAAATTTAATAACGCTAGCGAACCTTGATCTAAAGATGTTGATGAGTTATTTACTTCAAAGTACAATCCTCTAAAATAATCTCTAAAAGTATTGTTATTTAATAATTTTCCTGCTGGTGCATTTACAATTTTATTGTTGAAGAAATTTTTATTAAGGTCTAAAAATATTCCAGGTGTTAATCTTTCTTTTACTACTGTTTGAGCTTCTTCATCTAAATATTGAAGTTTTATTTCGGTAGTTTTAAATTCAAATTTATCATTTTGTTTATCATCGGTTGCATCGTTCAATCTTAATCCACCATTTCCCTTATTGTCATCAAACAATTGTTTTTGATTAGAATAATATTTTTGAACTTCTTCTAAACCTGTTGAAGCATCAAAATCTCTAAGATAATATCCTGATTCAAAAACATCTAATTTAATAGTGTTGTTACCATATATAGAATCTAATTCATAAATTTTATCGCCTGCTGTTGATGTGCTTTTAAATTTACTAAAATAGGGAACATATAGATAAACTGAATCTATAACAACTGCTGGTTTATTAATAAATATTGGATTGGCAGCAATTAGTTCTATTTGGGTTGCAAAACTGGCTTTGGTTTTTCCAAATAAAGGATGGTTGTAATATCCCAAAGCATTAGTTGGTAAATTATTAGATTGAACTGCTCCAAGTACTTGATTATAGGCAACTACAGATTTCGTACTGTCAATTTTAAAATCATAGTGATCTTCGCCAATAATATTGGTTCCAACTTCATTAAAATCTTTATCACAAGACATTAATAAAAAACCAGTTACTACTAATACAGAAGCTTTAAAAAAAGAATTGAATTTCATATTTTTTTTTGAAAATTATTATAGCATACTTTTATAGAAAGAAGTATATTGCTGAGCAAATTCTTCTTTGGCAGCGAAAGGTAAAAAAGGTTTTCCCGAAGATTGTATAAATTTTGTTAAACTTGCTGAAAGATTTTCAGAACCAATTATTACTGCGTCAGAATGTGCTATTGAGGTCTTAATTATATTTTCATAATTTGGAACTAATAAATCTGAAATTGCTTCTTTTGGAACTCCATCAAATTCAATTTTATTGATCAATTCTGCATTAAGTGTTCCTTCAAAAGATTGACTATAAATAGAACTTACGATTTTAGTTTCAGAAAAAAGTGCTTCATCTTTATAATAATGTTTCATATATATAGGCAGCAAAGAAGCCATCCAACCATGAACATGAATAATATCGGGAACCCAATTTAGTTTTTTAACTGTTTCTACAACACCTTTAGCAAAGAAAATAGCTCTTTCATCGTTGTCTGGATATAAAACTCCGTCTTCGTCAGTAAAAGTTGCTTTTCTTTTAAAATATTCATCATTATCAATAAAATAAACTTGAATTCTTTCTTTTGGAATAGAAGCTACTTTAATAATCAAAGGCATATCTACATCATTTACAACTAAATTCATTCCAGACAAACGAATAACCTCGTGTAATTGATGCCTTCTTTCGTTTATATTTCCATACCTTGGCATAAAAATTCTTATCTGTCCACCTTGATCATTAATCAATTTTGGCACGTCATATGACATTAAAGAAACTTCGTTCTCTGCTAAATAAGGCACCACTTCAGATGATACATATAATATCCTCTTATCTTCCATTTATGTAATTATTTGTTCACTAAGAATTAAAAAACATGCAAAATTACAAAAATTTATGCAGATAATTACTAAAGTAGTAAGTTTGCACTCTATTTTAATGAAAACAACATGCGTATTTTTTACAACAAAGTAGATTTAAACAACTTTTTAA
This sequence comes from Flavobacterium sp., assembly GCA_043747155.1. Taxonomy (GTDB): domain Bacteria; phylum Bacteroidota; class Bacteroidia; order Flavobacteriales; family Flavobacteriaceae; genus Flavobacterium. The sequence continues at coordinate 10,007 of JAYTPS010000281.1, forward strand.
TGACATGTAGTAGTAGTAATTCTACATTAGGTTTTGTACCTACGATGGGTGCATTGCATGAAGGTCATCTTTCTTTGTTAAAAGAATCTATGCTGAACAATTTTCAAACTGTAATTAGCATTTTTGTTAATCCAACTCAGTTTAATAATGTAGAAGATTTAGATAAATATCCACGAACTTTAGATAATGATGTAAAAAAAATAAATTCTCTTTCAGATAAAATAATTATTTATGCACCAACCGCAGATGATATTTATGAAGACAAAATAATAGCTGAACATTACCGTTTTGACGGATTGGAATATCAAATGGAAGGGAAATTTAGGCCAGGACATTTTGATGGTGTTGGAACCGTTGTAAAACGATTGTTCGAAATTGTAAAACCAACAAATGCTTACTTTGGTGAAAAAGATTTTCAACAATTGCAAATTGTAAAAAAACTTGTAGAAAAAGAAAATTTAAAGGTAAAAATAATTGGATGTAAAATATTTCGTGAACCTAATGGCT
>JAYTPS010000282.1:0-5176 GCA_043747155.1 Flavobacterium sp.
GTTGGTCAGGATTAAATCCATTCTCAGGAGCAAATTGGGCAACTTACTCTAATTATTGCTTAACTACTGGTGGTATAAAATAAAATAAAAAATTAAAAATTAAATGCGTCTATTTTAAATGGACGCATTTTATTTTTATAGAAATGCTATTTAATTCGTAAGTTTGCACTTTTAAAAAACTTCTTTTAAAATGATTATCACTGACAAAACTTATAAAAATTTAACGATTCAAGTTTCTTTGAATGGTTTAACGTTTTGTGTTTTGGATACTTTAATTAATAAACCAGTTTTATTAAAAAACATTTTTTTTGACAGTTTTCAGAGCAGTACAAAAATTGAAGATTTATTTACTTCGGTTTTTAAGGAAAATACTGAATTGAACCATAAATATGACGAAATTGTTATAATTCACAGCAATAATTTATCAACTTTTGTTCCTAGTGCTTTATTTAACGAGGAGTTTTTAGGAAGTTATTTACAATACAATACCAAGGTTTTTGAAACCGATTTTTTTGCCTTTGACACATTAGAAAAATACGAAATGAACAACGTTTTTATTCCGTATGTAAACATGAATAATTTTTTTATTGATCAATATGGCACATTTGATTATAAACATGCCAACACAATTTTGGTTTCCAAATTGCTAGATTTATCTAAGAATAATGAAGAACGAAAAATGTTTATTCATGTAAGTAAAACTCATTTTGAAATTGTTGTTTTACAAAATCAAAAATTGCATTTGAGTAATTCATTTGACTATAAAACTCCAGAAGATTTTATTTATTACATTCTTTTTACTGCAGAACAATTGCAATTGAATCCTGAAAATTTTAAATTAGAGTTGCTAGGAACTATTGTTGAAAATGATTCATTATTTCAAATTGCTTACAAATACATTAGAAATATTTCATTATTAGATGTTTCCAATGCTAATAATTCGTTATCGGAACATGAAAACCGAGAACACTTTATACTACTTTACTCGTGAGAATAATTTCTGGAAAATACAAAGGACGACGCATTACTGCACCCAAAAAATTACCAGTTCGTCCTACGACAGATATGAGTAAAGAAGCATTGTTTAATGTGTTGAACAATCATTTTAATTTTTCTGAACTTAAAGTTTTAGACTTATTTGCTGGTACTGGAAACATAAGTTATGAATTTGGTTCTCGAGGTTGCGACAACATTACTTGTGTTGATTCAGATATGGGTTGTGTGAACTTTATTAAACAAACCACAAAAGAGTTTGATCTAAATATTAGCGCTTTAAAAAATGATGTTTTTAAATTTCTAGAAAAACACAAATCAAGTTATGATGTAATTTTTGCCGATCCACCTTATGGAATTGACCAAAAAGAATTTGAAAAACTAATTGAGTTGATTTTTGAAAATGAATTGTTGAATGAGGAAGGAATGCTGGTAATTGAACATTCAAAACACACAAAACTAAATCACATGATGCATTTTTCTTTCCAAAAAAATTATGGTGGCTCTGTGTTTTCGTTTTATGAATTTGGGGTTGATGATGAGGAAATTGATGAAGTTGATGAAGAAGAATAAATCTTGTTTAAAGATTTTTTAAAAACTAAAATTGACATTAAAACTAAAATTTTATAAAAAAGCAGACCTATAAGCCGGATTCTGTCATCAATAAAGATGCCTTATCATTTATCTAGCCCAACAATTACTTATTGGGTCAATCTTTCTACCCTTCGACAATGAGCGAGTAACTCTTAACTATCGATATACTTGAAATTTCACCGCATAGAGTTTACCTGGTTTCACTACAGCATTATCTGTACATACTTTCTGTTGCACTTGTCCTTTTTCGATTTCTCGAAACGACGGATGTTATCCGCTATGCTACTCTGTGGTGTCCGGACTTTCCTCTCTTCATTTCTGAACAGCGATAAGGCGGTCTGCGGTGCAAATGTAAGAATTTGAGATTTAAAATTAATGATTTTTAATATTTGAATTATTTACGAAACTTTTGACTTTTGACTTTTGACTTTTGACTAATTAAATCTATATTTGTATTCAATAAAAATTGATGGAACAATTTGTAGTATCAGCTCGTAAGTATCGTCCTCAAACATTTAAAGATGTTGTTGGGCAACAAGCTATTACAAATACTTTGTTGAATGCAATTGAGACGAATCATTTGGCATCTGCACTATTATTTACTGGTCCAAGAGGAGTTGGAAAAACTACTTGTGCCAGAATTTTGGCTAGAAAAATTAACCAACCAGGTTATGATGATCCAAATGAAGATTTTGCTTTTAATGTTTTTGAATTGGATGCGGCCTCTAATAATTCGGTTGATGATATTCGAAGTTTAATTGATCAAGTTAGAATTCCGCCACAAACTGGTCAGTACAAAGTTTATATTATTGATGAGGTTCACATGCTATCATCGGCTGCTTTTAATGCTTTTTTAAAAACATTAGAAGAACCTCCAAAACATGCCATCTTTATTTTGGCTACTACCGAAAAACACAAAATTATTCCAACAATTTTATCACGTTGTCAGATATTTGATTTTAAACGAATTACTGTAAAAGATGCTAAAGAACATTTGGCAGAAGTTGCTGCAAGTCAAGGTGTGATTTGCGAAGATGATGCCTTGCATATTATTGCTCAAAAAGCTGATGGTGCAATGCGTGATGCTTTATCGATTTTTGACAGAGTTGTTTCTTATTGCGGAAACAATCTTACTAGACAAGCAGTTACCGAAAATTTGAATGTTCTTGATTATGAAACCTACATTAAAGTAACCAATTTGATTTTAGAGAATAATATTCCTCTAATTTTGTTAACTTTCAATGATATTTTATCTAAAGGATTTGATGGGCATCATTTTATTGCAGGTTTGGCAAGTCATTTTAGAGATTTATTGGTTAGTAAAAATCCTGCAACATTGAGTTTACTAGAAGTTGGTGAACAAGCTCAAAAATTATATGGAGAACAATCCCAAAAATGTAGTCAAGATTTTTTATTAAAAGCAATTGAAATTGCCAATGATTGTGATTTAAAATTTAAAGCATCACAAAATCAACGCCTTTTAGTTGAACTTACGCTAATGCAATTGTGCTCTATCAACTTTGATGGAGAAAAAAAAAACTTGACTTTATAATTCCACCAACTTATTTTAGAAACAATAGTTTTTCTATTGTTGAAGTACAAAAAGAAGCGCCACTTGTTGAAGAAGAAAATTCAAAGTACAAAGTACAAATTGAGGAAATTATAGAAAATAAAATTGTTGACCTTGAAAATCCTAAAACTGAAATTAACAACCTAAAAGTTTCAACTGAATACCAAATAAACATTTCTGCCTTTTCATTAGCAAGTATTCGAGCAAAAAAAGAATTACTAGAATCTCAAAAAGGTATTGTAAAAGTTGAGGAACAATTGCCAACAAATGATTTTACCGAAATAGAAATGCTTACTTTTTGGTTTAAATATGCTCAACGATTAAACGATAAAGGACACATGATAATGGAATCTTTATTAAGAATAAGTGATCCTAAACTTGATGGTTATACTATTTTATATGAATTACCAAATCAAGGTTCTAAAATAGATTTTGAAAAAGAGAAACCTGAACTTTTAGGTTATTTACGTGGACATTTACACAATCATGATATTACAATTGATGTTGTTGTAAATGAAAAAGTTAAAAGTAAAGTGGCTTTCACAGCTCAGGACAAATACAACCGACTTAAAGAAATAAATCCAAATATTGAAGAATTGAAAAAAATATTTGATTTAGAACTATAAAAAAAGCCGAAAATTAATTTCGGCTTTTTCAATTTACATTTTAGCTTTTAGTGCTTTATATTTTTCAGTACTATTCAATTCTAAGAACTTATAAATATTCATTAAATTGGATTTAACAGCTTCGTTTTTATCATCCAATTCGTGAGCTTTTTCTAAAATTGGCATTGCTGTATTAAAAAGTTTTTGTCTTTCTGCTTTTAGAACTTCATAACGCTTTAAATCTTTTTGTGATTCTCCAAGTTTATTAATTTCTTCAACTAATTTTGGGTCTGAACGCAATTTTAAATCTGATAAATTTAAATAAGCATCCATAAAATCAGGTTTTAATTCGATTGCTTTTAAATAATATTTTTCTGCTTCTTCTAATTTGTTTTCAGCATTTGAAACTATTCCTAGATTAAAAATTAAACCTGCATCGTTTGGGTTAATCGCCAACGATTCATTAATCAATTTTCTGTAAGTTACTAAATCTTTAGATTTATAATACAAATCTGCTTCCATTGTTAACAAAGAAGCATCTTTAGGATTTTCTTTTCTAGCATCAGTTAAAGCAATTTTAGCTTCATCAAATCTTTCTTTTTCGATTAATATTAGAGCGATGTTTTTATAAATTTCTGGTTTTTTAGAAGGAATTTTTTCATCTCGTGGCAAAATATAAGTTTTCAATCTAACTAAATTATCTCTATCACTTTTAGACGGATGAAATTCTTCTTCGCCAGAAGCAACATTTTTTGCATAATAAGCAGTTCCTTCACCAGTAAAGTTTATGGACTTTAACTCTTGGTAATATTTTAGTGCAGTTTCGTTATCTTTAGCATTGACAGCATAATTTGCTGCATAATAAAGTTTTTCTGCATCTTTTTTATCTAATTGATAAATTGCATATAAAACATCTGATGCTTCTTTATTTTTCTGTTTATTACCTAATTCAACAGCAAAATTTATTAATTGCGGTTTAAATGAAGTAATAGTTTCTAAAATATCATCTGTTTGAACTTTCTTACCAGTTTTTTTCTCATAATCTAAAGTTGCATTTAAACCGCTAGCCAATTCTGAAATTGATTTTGGACTAACAAATTTAGAAACTGCTATTTGAATTTGAATTTGAGACATAGTTTGGTCTAAAGCCATATATTCAAGAATCGGAATCATAGATTTATAGAAACCTGCATATACCTTATCACTTTCTTCTGTTGCCATTGGTCCAACTTTAGCAACTAAAGATTTATATTCAGCCAAATCTGCACCTTTTATTTCTGCCTTTGAATATATTTTTTTTAATGCTTTCAATTCATCTTTCTGGGAGAAAGAAGCAACAGAAACTAATAATGTCCCAGCAATTATTATTTGTTTTGCATTCATTGTGTTTGTTTTTAATTTATAAATTAGAAAA
>JAYTPS010000283.1:0-2703 GCA_043747155.1 Flavobacterium sp.
AAAACTCTAATAACCCAGTCTTACCACTTGCACTTTGTCCAATAAAACAAATTTTATCTAAAGGTTTTCCTCGTTTTTCTTCAATATGAAAATCTTCAGGATATGTAAAATCAAAATCTAGATTTTCTAAATGTCTAAAACTGTCAATATGTAATTTTGAAATTTTCATTTATTGATTTTTTACAAATTTAATTAAAATCTGTGAATTTGTAATTTAAAATATTTAAGCAATCACTCTAATACTATTCTTAACTTCTTCGGCAATTTTTCGAGCAATTTGCATGTCTTCATTTACAATAGTTACATGTCCCATTTTTCTAAATGGTCGTGTTTCTCTTTTGCCGTAAATATGTGGTGTAACACCATCAATTGCCATTATTTTTTCAATGTTTTCATAAACTACTGATCCTGAATAACCTTCTTCGCCAACCAAATTTACCATAATTCCAGCCACTTTGCTATCGCAATTTCCTAAAGGTAGATTTAAAATGGCGCGTAAATGATTTTCAAATTGCGATGTGTAACTTGCCTCAATAGTATGATGTCCAGAATTGTGTGGTCTTGGCGCCACTTCGTTTACTAAAATTTCATCATCTTTTGTTTGAAATAGTTCTACAGCCAATAATCCAACATGATTGAATTTTTCGGAAACTTGTAATGCAATTTCTATAGCTTTTTGCGCTACTTTTTCATCAATTCTTGCAGGACAAATAACATATTCTACTTGATTGGCTTCTGGATGAAATTCCATTTCTACCACAGGATAATTTTTTATTTCGCCTAAAGAATTTCGAACAACAATAACTGCCAATTCGTTTTTAAAAGCTACCATTTCTTCGGCAATGCATTCTACATTGGGTAAATTTTCTAAATCTGAAATTGCTCGAACTATTTTTACACCATTTCCGTCATAACCAAATTCGGTACATTTCCATACGAATGGCATTTTGATTGTTGATTGTTGATTAACGATATCTGATTTTAGATTTTGAATACTAGAATATTTTTCGAATTTAGATGTTGAAATTTCGTTTGCTACATAAAACTCTTTTTGAATTCCTTTGTTCTGAATAAGTTGTAATGTTTTTGGCGATGGATAAACTTTCAAACCTTCGTTTTCTAATTTTTCTAAAGCTTCGAGATTTACTAATTCTATTTCAAAAGTTAAAACATCAACAAGTTTTCCAAAGTTGTAAACGGTTTCAAAATCGGTTAAACTTCCTTGAATGAATTTATTACAAGCTATTTTACAAGGTGCATCATCACTTGGATCAAGTATATACGTTTGAATGTCAAATTTTCTGGTTTCCGAAAGAAGCATTTTGCCCAATTGTCCGCCACCGAGAATTCCTAGTTTAAAATCGGAAGAAAAATAATTCATTTGTTGTATTTATTTTTTTTAGTTGTCAAATGCAGTCGATTAAAACGTTTCTTTATATAGTTGAGGATGTTTAAGCAAAGATATACATTTTGAGAATTATTTTAATTGTTTTAAAATATCTTTAGCTGCAAACTTATAAACTGGAGTTTGATGACTGCAATCTCTAGAAAGAAGTGTTTTAAGTTCATTGTTTATCCAATCATATTTTTTTCTAAGTATAAATAAGGTACTCATTATATATGCAGCGTTTGCTGCTTTTTGTGAGTCAATTAGCCAATCAAGATTAGGTTTCAATTATTTTTAGCTTCATGAATTTCTTTTAGTTGAATGGATTTGTTTTTAACTAAAAACAATCCTATTTTTGATATTAATCTTATAGCTGAATCTGATTTATATTTTTTAAAGTAGCGCAAAAGGAATCAATAAAAGGTAGGAATAAAACCAATTGCTCTTGACATATTAATTCCAAAATCCAACACGCTTTATTATGATTTTTATCATCAGTTTTAAAGGCAATGGCAATTAAATATTTAAGATATTCTGGATTTTAAAAAATAAAATTTTTATGGTCAACTCTATTTTTGCGATGAGCTGTACTTTGCACAATTTTATTATAAAATTCTGTGTTAATTTTAAAAAAAAATCAAATTTACAAAAAAGTCTAAATACTTGCAACGTAATAGTTTTTACTTCTTTAAATTTGCAACTTATTTAAATACTAAAACAACAATGATACATCTTCACGACAAAACTTTTGAGCCATTTATTTCATCAGATGAAATTGATTTTGCAATTAAAAATATGGCTAAGCAAATGGATGACGATTTTTTTGATGAAATTCCAGTTTTTATAGGCGTTTTAAATGGTGCATTTATGGTAATGTGTGATTTGATGAAACAATATCGTGGAATGTGCGAAGTAAGTTTTGTAAAAATGGCTTCTTATGAAGGAACAAAACCAACAAATGAAGTAAAACAGTTAATTGGTTTAAATCAAAATCTTGAAGGACGAACTGTAGTTATTGTTGAAGATATTGTTGATACAGGAAATACAATTGAAGAATTAAAAGTAATTTTAAAAGATAAAAAGGTAAAACATTTAAAAATTGCTACCTTATTTTTAAAGCCAGAAGCATATAAAAAAGATATAAAATTAGACTACGTTGGCATAAGAATTCCAAATAAATTTATTGTAGGATATGGTTTAGACTATGATGGTTTAGGAAGAAATTTAGCAGATGTATATCAATTAGTAGAGTAAAATAGTTGTGAGTTTTGGGTCATCATTTAATAGATTACTCAAAACCCACGACTCAAAACCCA
>JAYTPS010000284.1:0-3340 GCA_043747155.1 Flavobacterium sp.
CTAAAATTAAAATGCCTTCTCTATTAGTGAATATAAAGTAGGAGCAAAATAAAATTGTTCCAAAAACAAATGACAATAATGCAAATTTTGTAGATTTTGAAAAATATTTAAAATCATTTATTGTTTCCATATTTATTTAATATTAAACGTTTTTCTAATTGTTGTAACAGGAATTTTAAGCATTTTCTGGAAATCTAAATCATAAATTCTATGTGCTAATTTTCCGCGAGAATAGTTCTCTTTAAATTTTCTTATTTGAGTAGGATAGAAAAAACTACCAACAATAATTACCATAATTAAATAGATGCTCTTATTTCCATTACCTAATAAATAGTATTGCATAGCAATTTCATCAGGAACGGTTATTTCTATATTGGTTAGCACATGAAAAATATCATGTTCTTCAAGTTTTGGTTGCATTTCAAAATTATATTTTAAAAGAAAACATCCTAAATGAAAACCTAAACTTTCTTGATTGTATTGAAGTAATTCATTTGTTTTTATATTCCAAGAAATTCCTTTTTTTATGAATTTAGTATATGGTTTTTTTGTGAGCTCATACAATTTTTCAATTAGTATATCTTTAATAATTTTTATTTTAAAAGTACTTTGTTTTTCAAAGTTAATATATAAAAAAATAGTTTTAACTTTTTGATATTAATTTTTCAAGTGCATCAATGTGTGCCGTAAAAGCTTTTTTTCCTTCTTTTGTTGCAATGTATTTTGTGTTTGGTTTTTTATTAATAAATTGCTTTTCTATTGAAATATAATTTTCAGATTCTAACGCTTTTGTATGGGATGCAAGATTTCCGTCAGTTACACCCAAAAGTTCTTTTAGCATATTAAAATCGGCACTTTCATTTACCATCAATACTGACATGATACCCAAACGAATTCGGTGATCAAATGCTTTATTAATATCTTGAATGATGGTTTTCATTGTATACTATTTTAATTATTAAGGACAATTTTGTTTAAACATTAATTTCTATCGTGTTTAAAATACATAATACTTCCATATAAAATATGACAAACACCAAAACCTAATGCCCAAAATAATAATCCGTAACCCAAAAACCATGTTGATAAAAGCCCCAACAATATCATCGTAATTCCTAAATATCTAACATCTCCTAATGTGTATTTGCTTGCATTTACACATGCTAATCCGTAAAAAATTAGTGTTAATGGTGCAACTAAACTTAATATTTCTTTCTCAATTAAAAATAGTATAAAAAAACCACCAGTTGCTAATGGAATACAAAAATTAATAACTAATCTTTTAGATGCACTATTCCATAAACTGTCATTACTTTTTCTAGCTTTTTTCATACTTAAAAATACACCAGTAATCATCGATAAAATAATTACTGCAATTGCAATACAAATTAAATGCTCTACCGATTCTTGAGAAATTATCAAATTTCTATAATTTCCTAAAGCAGAGGTGTCAAAATAGATTGTTTTGTAAGCAAACCATGCACCAATTAGCGAGTAATTACCTGCTAATACTCCAGATAATCCACTTAAAGAAATAAATCTTGATGATTGACTCATCATATTTTTAATTTCTGAAATGTCGTTAAGGTATTTTTCGTTTTCCATTATAAAGTACTTTGAATTGCAAAGTTAATAAATTTATTTTGTTCAACCAAATGTTTTTTATTTTATTTTTGATGAAAATTAATTCGACATGAAAAAAATTGCAATACTAGTATTTCTTCAAATTACTTTTGGATATTCTCAAACTAGCGATGAACAAATACTTAGATCTTTATACAAATCAGCATTAACAGAAAGTCGTTGTTATTCTTGGCTTGATGAATTATCTAATAAAATTGGTCATAGATTGTCTGGATCAATAGGAGCAGAGAAAGCAGTTTTATACACTAAACATCAAATGGAAACTCTTGGTTTAGATAAAGTTTATTTACAAGAAGTTATGGTGCCCAAATGGGTTCGAGGTGAAAAAGAAATTGCATATTTTAAAGTTGCAAATCAAATTTATAATTTTCCAATTTGTGCTTTAGGAATGTCAGTTGCAACTCCAAAAAATGGTATTTATGCTGAAATAATTGAAGTTAAGAGTTTGGACGAATTAATATTATTAGGTTCAGATAAAATTAAAGGTAAAATTATTTTTTTTAACCGACCAATGAATCCTGAATTTGTAGAAACTTTTCGAGCTTATGGCGGTTGCGTAGATCAACGTTCTTCTGGAGCAAGAGAAGCTGGTAAATTGGGAGCAATTGCTGTAATTGTGCGTTCAATGAATTTGCGATTAGATGACTTGCCTCATACAGGTATGACAAATTATGGTGATACACCAGTTAAAGATAGAATTCCAGCTGCTGCAATTTCAACTAATGGTGCAGATAAATTAAGTTTGCTTTTAAAAAATAATTCAACTTCAAAATTTTATTTTAAACAATCTTGTAAATCTTATGACGACATTTTGTCTTATAATGTTATTGGTGAAATTACTGGTTCTGAAAATCCAGAACAAATTATGGTAGTTGGCGGACATCTTGATTCATGGGATTTGGGTGATGGTTCTCAAGATGATGGTGCTGGTTGTGTTCAAAGTATGGCAGTTTTAGAATTATTTAAAAAAATAAATTATAAACCCAAAAATACTGTAAGAGTTGTATTATTTATGAACGAAGAAAATGGTGTAAAAGGTGGATTAAAATATGGAGAAAAATCTGCAGAAAACAATGAAAATCACATTTTTGCTTTGGAAAGTGATTCAGGAGGATTTACACCAAGAGGTTTTTCAATTGAATCAGACGAAAAAAATTATAACAAAATAAGTAGCTGGAAAAATTTATTTGAACCCTATTTAATTCACATTTTTATTCAAGGTCATTCAGGTACTGATATTGGTCCAATACAATCCAATAAAATTGTAAAAGTTGGATTACAACCCGATTCACAACGTTATTTTGATTATCATCATGCTGCAAACGATACTTTTGATTCAGTTAATAAAAGAGAATTAGAACTTGGTGCAGCAACAATGGCTTCTTTAATGTATCTAATTGATAAATATGGAATTGAATGATAATATTTTATTTTAACAAAGATTCAAAGATTAATATATTTATGTAGGAAGTATTTTTTTTTATTTTGAATACTTTTACACGTAAAATAAAATTTATTAACTTAAATCTCAAGAATTTTATTTAAAAGAAAAGAGCATGAAATTTCATGCTCTTTTCTTTTAATTTTAAAATTTTATATTATTTAATTTCTCTATTAATATAAACCCATCCAGATTTGGTTTGCTCTCCATTTCGCTCTATTACAAAGTAATATGTTCCGTCTGGCAATTCGTTTC
>JAYTPS010000285.1:0-5907 GCA_043747155.1 Flavobacterium sp.
CTAAAATAGCATTAGCAATTCACCAGTATAAAAAATAATAACTACAGAGGTAAATGAAAATTAAAAACATTACAATAAACAAATACAAAGCTTTTACCAAAGAAGAAAAAATTCCTATCGATAAAAAAAATGTTTTCGTTTATGGTGAAAATGGTAGTGGTAAAAGTTCTTTTTATTATGCTTTAAAAGATTTTTTTCAATCAAGTGTTGAAGATATTGATATGGCATTGTTGAGAAACTTTAATCTTAATGATGGACTTACTGATTGTTCAATAGAAGTTGAATTCTCTAATGGTGCTAAAAATATAATAAATGAAAATGCCAAAAACACAAATATTACTCAAATAATAGATGCAAATCGGTTAAAAAGTTTTTTGACATACAAACATCTTTTATCCGTTCACAATGTTAAAATAGCTGATAAAATAGATGTTTTTGAATTGGTTATAAATGGTGTTTTAAAACATTTTAAATCTGCTACAATAACTGGCGGTATTGAATTAGGAATTCTTTGGCAAAATTTACATAATGAACATAAAAAAGAATATGGTAGTGGTCAAGAGTTCTATTTTGCTCGTCAAAAGAAAGCATCAGTAGAACGAAAAGCAATTGCTTTTAATGCTGCAATAAACAAACTTTTTTTAACTGGAAATCCAGATTATTTAGCGCCAGTTGTAAATAGAATACTAGACAAACTATCACCAGGTTTAAAGATAGAATTTAATAGAAATACAGTTACGGTTAATGAATATGGTTATATTACAATGCCTAAAATCATATTAGATATTGATTATCAAGGAGTTTCTTTAAATACAAAAGCACCACATTTTTCTTTAAACGAAGCTAAACTATCGGCAATTGCAATCAGCATTTTTTTAGGTGCAATCGTAAAACAAAGTCCATTTTCTACAGACATTAAGCCACTTTTTCTAGATGATATATTGATTGGTTTAGACAATGAAAATAGGTTGAAATTACTGCATTTATTACAAGAAAAAGATATTCCAGAAGCGGATAAAGTTTTCAAAGATTTCCAAATTTTTATTACTACTTATGACAGACATTGGTATGAAGTAGCAAAAATTAATCTAACAGACTGGAAATTTATTGAGTTCTATAAAGGAGTTGATGGCCCAGAATTGTTTCACAATCAAAAAACAAATATTGAAAAAGCACAAAGTTATTTTAATGCTTACGATTTTCCAGCTAGTGCAAATTGTTTGAGAAAAGAATGTGAAAATGTATTAAAAGATAAACTTCTAGAAACTTACAAAGTTGGCGAAGGCATCAAAGGACTTGTTAAGCCACCTGATTTAGAAGCATTAATAAATCGATTAAAAAAATATTATGAAGATCTTGGGATTCAACCACCAAATGATTTAATTGAAAGTTTACAAAACTATAAGAGTATATTATTTAATCCTATGTCTCATAGTGATTTAGAAAGTCCAATTTATAAAAATGATTTGGTATTGGCTTTTAAAACTATTGATGATTTACAAAAGTTAGTTTTACCAACAAGAGAAGTAATAATAACTAAAGATAGCGTATTTAATATTACACTTCCATTAATAAATTATACTGCTGAAATTGTAACTGCGAAAGACATTTATTTAGTTGAAAATTTAGGCGTTAAAACAATAAGTCCAATAAATATATTTTTCAAAACTTGGACTAGAGAAGGTGTTGAATTTGCATTGCCTAAAGGTAGTCCTCCAATTGCATTAACAACTGCCGATAGATTAGAAAAAATAAAAGCAAGTCCTTTCTCAATTGAAAAAGTTGTTATTGGTTTAAATGTAACTAGTATTGATCGAGGTCAGGTTGAGGTAAACGAAGATGATATTTTAAAAGCAATGACAGCTTCTGGTAAAACTTTATTTGAAATTATAAATAAGTAATAAATTAAAAAATTAATGAAAGCCAACGAACTACAAATCAATAACTTCCTACAAGCACCTAACGTACAGTTTGTAATTCCAGTATATCAACGAAATTATGATTGGAAAAATGCAGAATGTAAAGAGTTGTTTAATGATATTATATCTGTAGAAGCAGAGGACAGAGGAACACATTTTATTGGTAGTATTGTCTTTGTTCACGAAGGTACATATAGCACGAGTGAAGTTAAGGAATTAGTTATTATTGATGGACAACAACGTTTAACCACTATTAATATTTTGTATGTTGCATTGTATCGTTTTGCTAAAGAAAATAATAAAATACAAGATGCAGAGCGATTATACAATATGTTTCTTACCAATCAATATGTTCAAAATGAATCAAGCAAACTAAAACTAAAACAAACCGACACTAACTCTTTGGCATTTAAAGCTATAATGTTAGGAACTGAAAGAGGTTTTAGTAATTATTCAAACGTAATTGAAAATTATAATTTTTTTAGAAGTAGTATATATGGTGATAATTTTGAATTGATTTTAAGAGGATTAAATAGATTAATATTTGTAGAAATTTCTTTAGAAAGAGATAAAGACGACCCACAACGTATATTTGAAAGTTTAAATTCAACAGGTTTAGACTTATCACAATCTGATTTGATACGTAATTTTATTTTAATGGATTTACCACCAAAAGACCAAAATAGAATTTTTGAAACTATTTGGAATCCAATTGAAGAAAATGCAAAAGATATAATTAAACAAAGTTCATTAGTGTCAGAATTCATAAGAGATTATTTAACGCTTAGAAACAAAAAAATACCTAATAAAAACAAAGTTTATTCCGAATTTAAAAACCTGTATAGTAATAAAAAAGAAGAAGCTTATCAACAGGAATTAGAAAATATTAAGTCGTTATCAGAACACTATAAAAAATTAGTAAATCCATCTGTAGTAATAGATGCTGCAATTAGAAAAGAATTAGAATACATTAATAGATTAGAAATAAATGTAGCTTTTCCTTTTTTATTACAAGTATTTGAAGATGCAGATAATGGTCTATTAGATAAAGAAAATTTAATTAAAATTTTAAAACTAATTCAAAGCTATGCTTGGCGACGATTTATTGTAGGATTGCCAACAAATGCGTTGAATAAAATATTTATGAGTCTATACGCTGAGGTGGATTCAGAAGAGTATTATGAATCAATAGCTCGTTTTTTACTCAAGAAAAAAGGTAGTGCTAAGTTTCCTACTAATGAAGATTTAAAAACGGCACTAAAAGATAAAGATTTATATAACACACAACCAAAGAATAGAAATTATCTGTTCGAAATGTTAGAAAATTATAACAATAGAGAGTATGTAAATACTAGTAGTGAACAAATTACTATTGAGCACATTTTTCCGAAAACACCAAATGATAATTGGAATTCGGATTTAACTTCAGACGAATACTTTTTATTCAAAGAGAAATATTTAAATACTATAGGTAATTTAACTCTTTCTGGTAATAATGGAGCATTGGGTAATAAATCGTTTTTAGATAAAAAGGAAATGAATACTGATGGTAATGAGCAAGGTTATAATTTTAGTAGATTATGGCTAAACTCCTATTTACAATCAGTTAATAAGTGGGATGTTTCAAAATACGAAGAACGACTACTAATAATTTATGAGCGGTTTTTAAAAATATGGGAATATCCAGATGTTACAGTTTCTTTAAGCGATGATTCAGAGGAACAAAATATTTTTGATGCTGAAAGCCCAAGAAATAAAAAGTTAGATTATTTTATTTTTGAAAACACAAAAGTTGAAGAAGATACAGTAGCTCAAATGTATTTTTATGTCATCAGAAATTTATATGAAAAAAACTCTCAATTATTAGTAGAGAATAAAGATATATTTAAAATTACACGAAGTAATACTGATTTTAGAGTACCTCAAGAAATTATTAATGGATGGTTTGTTGAAAGTAATATTGATAGTACATCTAAATTTATTGCTTTAAAAAGATTGTTGTCTTTATTTGAATTAGAAGATGAATTATTTATAAAATTCTCATCTGAAACAGAAAATAAATCAGAGCCAAGTCGCTTTTATATTAGAAAAAAATATTGGCAACAATTATTACCTTTATTAGAAAATACAAATTTATTTTCTAATGTTAATCCTACGAAAGACCATTGGTTAAGTACAGGAGCAGGAACAGCTGGTGTTTCATATACATTTGTAGTATCTAAATCTTATGTAAGAATTGAATTAACTATTTTAACATCAAGTAAGGAAACTAACAAACTATATTTTAAGAAACTTCTAAAAAATAAAGAAACGATTGAACAAATTTTGGGTAGCTCAATTGTATGGGAAGAACTTCCAGATAATAAAATGAGTCGTATCAAAATTGAAGAACAAGGAGTGAGTATTTTCGATGAATCAGATTGGGAAAAGATGAATACATTTATTGTTACTAATCTACCAAATTTTGAAAAGGCATTTGGACAATTTATTAAAAATTTAAAATAATTTATGTTTATATTTTAAATTATTTCAGGTATATTTTAAATTAAGATAATTATAAAAATATAGCTTAATTAAATCACTGCTTTTTTTTAACATTCAAGAATAAAAACTAAAACTAAAAGCTATTGTTTTAAAACACTTAATTATACTTAAATATTTTTTTATTAAATACTATATTCACAACACCTTGATATTATTGATAAGTACGATTAAATGTTAAAAAGTTTGCACAATAATACACTTCTGTATATATTTGCATCAATCGTACCAGTAGCGCTTCCCATAAGAACAGCCTTCTGGTCTTTTTTTTATAACTATATGGCAAACAAATTACCTAAAACCATTGAGGAGCAAATTAATCTTTTGTTAGAAAGAGGAATGTTATTTAAGAACATTGATAATGCACCACATTTTCTAAAAAACATCAGCTATTATCGATTGAAAGGATATTGGTGGGAAATGCAATCAGATAAAGTAGAACACAAATTCAAAGCAGATAGTTATTTTGAAGATGTTATCGATTTGTATAATTTCGATAGACATTTACGCTTACTAATGTTTGATGCCATAGAGCGTATAGAAGTTGCGTTGAGAACTAAATTAATCTATCATTTATCGTTGTCCTATGGATCATTGTTTTATCTTGACTATGCTATTTTTACAGATAAATTTAAACAACAAACTACTATTGAGCATTTAAGTATTGAAATAGACCGAAGCAAAGAACAATTCATAGTAGAACATAGACAACTCCACAAAGGAGAACCATTCGAAGCTTGGAAAGCATTAGAAGTAACATCATTGGGTACACTTTCTAAATTATACAAAAACCTTAACCATCAACTACCTGAAAAGTCAAAAATAGCATTAGAATTTGGTTTTAATTCTCATAAAGATTTTTCAAGTTATTTGGAAGCCATAACAGTAATAAGAAACGTAATAGCACACCATTCAAGACTATGGAACAACAATGTTACAGCAAAATACCTATGGCCTAAAAATCTAAAGAACCAACCTATAACCTATGTTCCTGATGAAAATCAAAGAGCAAAAATATTTCCATTGCTATCATTAACATTATATACTATTGATTTCGTAAGTCCAGGAAATTCAATAAAAGAAAAATTCTTTGGTCTAATAAATGAATATCCAATAGTTCCAGTACACAAAATGGGCTTTCCAGTAAATTGGAAAACACAACCAATTTGGGTTAAATAATTAGGAACGCTATCGCTGACCTTTTTGCGCCCACCCAGTCCAACGCTCTGCCAACGCTCCTGTGGTTTTGGCTTTTCCCAACGCAATAACAGCACATTGCTTTTTTTATTAGATTTTATTATTGTTTTTTTTGGTTTAATAAAAAAAGCAAAGAGCTGTTTCCCAACGCTCGAAAGCCAAAACCACCCCAAAGCTATGTTACATAATAAGCCATTATGTTTCAATACCCGCGAACACCGCTGGGTATTGCATCATAAGCTCATTATGT
>JAYTPS010000286.1:0-3570 GCA_043747155.1 Flavobacterium sp.
AAAAAGTTGTCCAACTCTACCAGAAAGTAGTTGAATAAATTTTTGAAATAAATCTAAATTGGTAATGTTTTTTAGTAGTCGAACATCACGTTCTACATATGTTTTTAAATAGTTTTCATAATAATCTGTTGATTGAATATTTTGTATAATTTTTCTTGGATAAGAACCAGAAAGCGCATACTTCTCCCAAGATTCTGGTTTGTAAATTGTATTTTGTAATTCTTTGTATGAAAATGGAAGTAGTGTAAACATTGCTACACGACCAGCAAGTGACTGTGTAATTTGTTCCATCATTAAAAAATTTTGTGAACCAGTTATTATATATTCACCATTTATATTTCGTTCATCTGTAACAATTTGTAAATAGGAAAATAACGAAGGTACATTTTGAATTTCATCAATAATAGCACCATTTTTGTAAGTAGTTAAAAATCCTATTGGATCAGTTTTAGCAAATTCTCTATCAGATAAATTTTCAAGATTTACATAATTGTAATTTGGCTTAACCATTTTAGATAAAGTTGTTTTGCCAGATTGCCTTGGACCAGTTATAGCTATAATTGGAAACTTGTCTGTTAGTTCTAAAACCTTGTTTACTAATGTTCTATGTATCATTTTGTAAAATTAGGAATTGTATTCCTAATTAGCAAGTTTTAATGATGGTATTTTAAAGTTGAAGAATTAAAAATTTGAGTTTCAGCAAGTTTATTGTAATAAAAATATTAAAAAAACAAACTCAAAATCCCCAAAACAGCAGGTAAACTCTGCACAAAAAATATTCTCTTGGAAACGGTAAAAGCACCATAAACTCCAGCTGTAAAAACACAAATTAAAAAAAATAAAGCTACATTACAACTCCAAATTCCGTCAGAAATAAACAACGACCAAAGCAATCCAAAAGCAAGAAAGCCATTATACAAACCTTGATTGGCAGCCATAACTTTGGTTTTTTCAAATTGATCTTCTGGTATGGTTTTAAAAACTTTTTTTGCTCTTGTTGTCCATGCAAACATTTCTAACCACATTATATATAAATGAATAAAAGCAACTAAGCCAACGATAATTTGAGATAGTAAGTTCATAAGGTTTGTTGGTTTTTTTATTAAAATTGATTATTTAATGCACTTCGACTGCGCTCAGTGTGACAAAATTACTAGTTTTTTATATTCATTTTTTTATTTAAAATTTCTAAAATCGTACTTCAAAGATCGTACTTCGACCTTAATATCATTTCCACTTAAAATTTTTCTCAATTGCTTTTATCATTTCGCCAGCAATGTCTTTATTTGTTGCGCCTTCAATACCTTCTAATCCTGGAGATGAATTTACTTCTAACAATAATGGACCTTTTGTTGATCGGATAATATCAACTCCAGCCACTTTTAAATCCATAGCTTTTGCTGCTTTTATGGCAATTCGTTTTTCTTCTGATGTTGGTTTTATTATAGATGCTGTTCCACCAAGATGAATATTGGCACGAAATTCTCCTGCAACAGCTTCTCTTTGTATTGCTGCCACTACTTTTCCGTCAATTACAAATAATCGTAAATCTTTTCCGTTGGCTTCTTTTATAAATTCTTGAACTAAAATATTGGCATTCAAACTTTTAAAAGCATTAATTACTGATTCGGCTGCTTTTTTAGTTTCTGCAAGTACAACACCTTTTCCTTGTGTTCCTTCTAATAATTTTACAATTAATGGCGAACCACCAACCATTTTAATTAAATCGTCTGTATCTAATGGCGAATTTGCGAAACCAGTTGTAGGAATATCAACACCATGATTTAGAAGTAATTGTAAGGAATATAGTTTATCACGAGATTGTGTAATTGCTGCTGCTGAATTTAAACAATATACTTTTAAAGCTTCAAATTGTCTTGTTAAAGCGCAACCATAAAAAGTAATACTTGGACGAATTCTTGGAATTATAGCATCAAATTTATCTAAAATTCTTCCGCCACGATAATGAATTTCTGGTGTATCGGCATCGAGTTTCATATAACATTCTTTAATGTTTAGAAATTCCATTTGGTGACCACGCATTTCGCCAGCTTCCATAATACGTTTGTTGCTGTACAATTCAGGATTACTTGCTAACAAACCTATACGTAATCCTACTTTATTTTCTATAGAATTTACATATAGTTCTTTAAGATTTTCAGTTGTAGGTTGACCTAAAAGGTATTTTTGTTCTGGATCGACAAGAATTCTACCGCTCATTGCTTCACGACCAAGCAACATTCTAAAACCCATTGAATCTCGATTGGTTAAGGTCATTTCTATTGACCAAGTTTCGTTTCCAATGTTTATATTGGTCTGAATTACATATCGTTGCTCACGAAAACCGCTTGAACTTTTTACAATTCGTTTGTCTATTAATAATGCTTCGCAATGAATTACAGTTTTTAGATTATTCTGAATTGGATTAATGTCAAATTTTACCCAATTAATATCATCTTTAACAAATGGTGCAATGTTTATAGCGTGCAGTGCAGAAGTTTTTGCGCCTGAATCTACACGAGCTTTTATCGCAGGAATTCCAATTTCTGGAAACGAACACCATTCTTCTGAACCTAATATTATTTTGTTTTCTGGCATTTTATAAAATTTTAAGCCACGAAGTACGAGAATTTTCACTAATTATATTGTGTAATTCAGGTATTTCGTGGCTTTACTGTTGATTTTTTATAATTCGATTGTTATTTCTTTTTGTGGAATATCAATACAGAATTTATTGTCTCTTAGAAAATTTAATCCAATAACTCCATCATAATCAGAACTTATTCCATGAGATAAGAAATCGTAAACTTGAACTTCAAAATTATTTTTCGTAATTCCCAAACAATTCATTTTTTCAATATCATAACGTTCAACAATTATTATTCCGTTGGCTGTTTCAATTTCTAATTCTCCTTTGCTATTTTTTAATTCATATCCACTAAAGTATAAAACATTACTGTCAATAGTACAATGAGTTGCAGCTGTATCTAATGCCAATCTAAATTTAAATTTGTTTAAAATTGTTGCATTTACAATATAACATCTTCCTCTGAAAGTAATTCGAAGTTAAATTTTCTCATAACCTTCTTAAAATTCCATTTGTTCTAATTTTCTTTATATTTCCAGCATAGATTATAGTTACAGTTTTAAAATCATCAGTCATATTTCTTCCTAGATAGCAAACCTCTTTTTTATCTTTACTATGAAAAATTGGAACGCCAGAAATTACATCAATTTGACTTTCATCCATTGTTGGATTTCCTAATAAAACCCATTCATCTGGAAATAAATTTTTAATTTCTTTAATTGATGTATTTTCCATATAACCTTTAGTTTTCTAATATTTTATAAAAGAATTGTTTCTCTTTTATAT
Organism: Flavobacterium sp.; assembly: GCA_043747155.1. GTDB lineage: Bacteria > Bacteroidota > Bacteroidia > Flavobacteriales > Flavobacteriaceae > Flavobacterium. The sequence continues at coordinate 3,374 of JAYTPS010000286.1, forward strand.
TTATTTTGTAAACCATTAAGAGACTAAGTTTCACTAAGCAATACTAACTTAATTTCCTAAATTTCTTAATGGTTTTTTGTAAATATTTTATTTTAATTATTAACTAGTAGGTTCTCCAGCTTTTTGAACTTTTACAGTCAATTCTTGCGAACCTTCTTCAATATCCATAAATATTTCGTCTCCAGATGCTATTTTAG
>JAYTPS010000287.1:0-2694 GCA_043747155.1 Flavobacterium sp.
TTAAAGTTTATGGTTCTAAATTTTACTAATCTATAATTTATTAAAGTGGCATTACTAGACATTTTATTTGGATAATGAGATGTTACAATTTCCATTTCATACGTTTTCTTTTTGTGGGTTTTATAACTTCTATCTGGAACGTAAACGCCACGCATTTTTACAGTTGCACTTGTGTCTTTTAGCATTTCTGGAGTAGTTTTAAAACTAAAAAAGATGTTTCTCGTTTCACTTGGTTCCATTCCGTCAAATTCTAAAATTTTAGCATCTGAAAATAACGATTTACTTTCTGCCAATGTCATGTCTAAGTTTTCGTCATCTAGTAGAAAATTGTTTTTAAACGTGGGATAATTATTTGCAGAAGCAGTATTTTCATAACTATTATTATAATCTTTTACAGAGGCAACAGCAGTTTCTATAACTTCTTTTTCGTTAAAATGAGTTCTAGTTTCAACCAAATCAAAGTTTTTATTTTTAAATTCTTTGTCGTTATAAAACAGGTATAATTTACCGTTGGCAACGTAATTTAAATTGTTTTGATAGCTTAAAACTACTACAATATCTTGCTCTGGAATTGGATCTCTATTGGCAAAAAGTTCCATTGAAATGGTATCTTTTAAAGAGGCAATATTTTGAAAATTAGTATCTATTATTTCCTCTACAGATACGGTTTCTGGTCTTGTACTTGGTGGTTTTCCGTTGTCATAATTATTAGTTACAGATAAATTTACTTTGTATGTTCCTTTCTTTTTATAGACTTTTTTAGGTTGTTTTTCTTTACTGTAACTACCATCGCCCATTTCCCAAAAATAACTGTAACTTGCTGGTGGCGCACCAGAAACCTGAATTAATGGTGGCGTTTGTGGATTAAAAATAGCTTGGTTTTGTTTTTTTATTATTTCAATTCTGGCTTTTCTGGTTACCGTATCTTTTACTTTTGTTTGAGAATAAGATGTAAATGAAAATAAAAAAAATAGTAATAGTAGTAGTACTTTTTTCATAATGGTTTATTTTGGTTGATGTTATAAAATTAAGTAAATTAGATTAAAGTTAGTTGTTTATTTTTTTATTATATTAAAGTCTAAATAGTTATAAATTAATTTTATTTTAAAGTAGTACAAGTTTTTAATTTTTTTTAAAAATAAACTACAGTAATTTTACGGAAAATACAGTAGTATAAATACGTACAATTCATAAAAAAAAGTGATGAACTTGCCATCACTTTTTACTACAACTATTCTAACCTACTATCTTAAATTTATCTTTTTATTATTCTAATTATTTTAGAATTTTCTGCTTGGTTTATTACAACATTATATATTCCAGATTTAAAATTATTTCCAAGTTCAAACGTTTCAATTTCATCAAATTTTATAGTTTTATTTTCTACAATTATTCCCATCATATCGTAAACTTTTATAGAAACATCATTTTTATCATCAGAATTTATATTTATTTTAAAACTTTCGTTAAATGGATTTGGATAAATAGTACTATTTATTTTTTCTGAATAAACTGCTAAAGTATTTGATGGTGTTGTTTTTAATACTGCTGGAGTAGAAATGGTACACATTGGTCCGAATGGTCCAAAAACGCCGCCAATTTTTAAACTAACTTCTACATTGTAAGTTGTACTTGTCTGTAAACCAGTAAATTGTGATAATGTAAAAGTTCTTAATATTCTATCTACAGATTGTGAGTAACCTAATGTTGAATTAGTCAATCTAAATTTATATAATGTTGTGCCAGAAACTGCATTGGCATAAATAACTTCATTTTTATTAGCAACAGTATAATTGCATTGCGAAGTTTGTAATTGTGTTGTTGGAAAAGTTGGTGTAGATATGGTACAAAGTGTTCCAAAAGGCAAGTACGTACCATCAGTATTTTTTACAGCAACTTCTACAGAATAATTACTATCATAAGCAACTGTAGGACTTGTAAAATCACTTAAAGAAAATGCACGTAAATTTTTATTTACAATTTGCGATGGTGATGGATTAGTAAGATTTGTAATTTTAAATTGATATCCTGTTGCATAAGGTACAATATCTGCAAAGATTGATTGTGCAAATGAACTAACTGTTGCTCCACATTGCGAACTTGTAATTTGTGTAGTTATTATTGGAGTAGAAACCGTACAAGGCAATCCATAATACGTTAACCAAACGTTATTTATTTTTAATGCAATTTCAATTTTATAAGAAGAATTGTAGGCAAAATTTGGTAAATCTGTTATTCTAAAAGAATTGAAAGTTTTGTCAATAGTTTGTACCTGATTAGTTGCTAAATTAGTTACTTTAAAACGATAACCTTGCGCTCCAGAAACAGTATTGGCAACAATAAAATTATTAATTAAAGATAAAGTTGTGCCACATTGTGATGATTGAACTTTAGTAACATAAGCTGGTTCAAACCCAACATTATCTATATAAAAAATATTACTATTGCTGTGGTTGCCCACAAATTTACTAAAATAACTTCCTGTAGTTTGAAAAATTATAATTAAATATCCAGTAGTTAATTGGTATGAAAAGTTACTATCTACTACAGTATAATTGGCTAGTGTGCCATTGGGATTATAAAATTTTACGTCTGGATTACTAATAGGATTACAACCGCCCATTGCAAAAAAGCAATCTTGATAATTGTAAACAAATTTATATGCTGTGCCACTAACAATGTTAAAAGAAGGCG
>JAYTPS010000288.1:0-4862 GCA_043747155.1 Flavobacterium sp.
AAGAGAAAAATCTATCAAAGATATTGCTCGAGATATTCGACAAGTTGCCAATAATTTTCCTGGAATTAATGTACAAATAAGTCCTATTGGAATGATTGGTGCCGAGGCAACGCCTATTCAAATTGTGGCTTACGGAAAAAATCGTGATGATGTTTTAAAGGCGGCTGATATTGTTGTATCAAAAATTCAAGGCATTGATGGCGCAATTTATCCACGAATTTCGACCGAAGTTGGTAAACCCGAGATTAATTTTAAAATCGATAGATACAAATTATCAGAATTAGGATTGAATTTTGAAGATGTTGGCATAACAATTCGCACGGTTGTAAATGGTTTTGATGATTTAAAAACTACTATTGATAATGAGGAAACCGACATAAGAATTCAATTTGAAAATTCAGAAAAGTTTTCTATTAATGATCTAAATAATTTGAGTTTTATAAATAATATAGGACAAAAAATAACACTTAATCAGTTTGCAAAATTGGATATTACCTCAAGTCCATCAAATCTTGAAAGAAGAAACAAATCGAATTGTGTTATTATAGCAGCGCAAGTTATTGGACGTTCAAGCGGCGAAGTTGGTGCCGAAATTGTAGCAAAACTCGAAAAAGAGAAAATGCCTGGCGATGTAAAATTATCTTATGAAGGCGATTTAGAGCAGCAAGGCGACGCCTTCGGATTACTTGGCTTGGCTTTTTTGGCATCAATTGTATTAATCTATTTGAATATGGTGGTTTTGTACAACAATTGGATGTATCCGTTTATCATACTATTTTCTATTCCAGTTGCGCTTGTTGGTGCATTATTAGCCTTGGCTCTTTCTCAAAATTCGCTTAATTTATTTTCACTTTTCGGGATGATAATGTTGCAAGGTTTGGTTGCAAAAAATGCAATTTTACTTGTAGATAGAGCCAATCATTTGCGTGAAAAAGAAAATAGAAGTATGTTTTATGCGCTTCTTGATGCAGGAAAATCAAGATTAAGACCAATATTAATGACAACTTTGGCAATGGTTATTGGATTATTACCATTGGCATTAGACAGCGGTTCTGGTAGCGAATTAAACAAACCAATGGCTTGGGTTTTAATTGGTGGTTTAAGCAGTTCTATGTTTTTAACATTGGTTTTAGTTCCAGCAATTTATGTTCAAATTGTTAACTTTTCTAATAAATTCAAGAAAAATAAAACAACGATTATTCCTAAAAATACAGTCGCAATTATATTATTTATTGGATTTAGTTTGTTTTCTCAAAATACAAATTCGCAAACAAAAATATCTATCGACGATGCAGTTACTTTAGGATTAAAAAATAATGAAAACATAAAAATTGCAATTCTTGAAACCGATTTAAGCAATTCTAAAATCAAAGAAGTACAAAGTTATTTATATCCTAATTTGTCTTTCGTTTCGCAGTTTCGTAGGAATTTTAAACCATCAGTTTTTTTTCTGCCTGATGATGAAGGCGTTTTGCAAGCCATTCAAGCCGAAAATAAAAATGCCATTAGTGGTATTATTGATATGAGTATGCCAATTTATAATGGCGAGTTAAATAAAAATATTTCAATTGCAAAAAAAGCAAAAGAATTGACAATTTTGCAAAAAGAACAAATCCAAAAAGAGTTGAAGTTTGAAATCAAAAAAGCCTATTTAGATGTTTTAATCGCTACAGAATATGAGAAAATTCAAATAGAAGCATCAAAACGAAACAAATTTACGTTACAAGAAACTAAAAATAAATTGAAACTAGGATTGGTTACAGATGCAGATACATTAAAGGTTTTTGTAGAAGTTAAAAATGTTGATATTGAAATACTTAAAGCAAAAAATCAAATTGAAAATGCTAAAAAAACACTCAAAAATTTAATAACCATTGATGATGATAATTTTCAACTTTCGGATAATTTGAATGATTTAAAAATTATTGAAATATCAAAATCTGATGATACAAATTTTCAGGAACGAACGGATTTTAAAACAATTTCAAAAAAAATAGAAATTGCAAATCTTGAAATCCAAAAATCTAAGCAAAATTATTATCCAAAAGTAAATTTAATTGGACAATATCAAAAGCAATCACAAGCAGATGATTTTAGGTTTAATGAATATGTTTGGAACGAAAACTACTTTTTAGGTGTGCAAGTCAATGTTCCAATTTTTGCCGGATTCATAAATAAATCCAAATGGGAACAAGCACAAATTCAACAAAAACAAAGTGAAATCGAATTACAAAAAATTCAAAAAAATTCAAAAACAGAAATAGAACAATCCAAAAGCGAAATCGAAATTGTAAAATCTCGATTAAAAACTTCAGAAATTTTTACACAAGCGTCAAGGCGAAGTTTTGATTTATTATCGCATCAATACAAAGTTGGCATCATAAAATATGGCGATTTACTCGATGCAGAAATCGCATTAAAACAAGCCAACTTATCAAAACTAGTTACATTATTTGATTATTGGTTAGCGTTTTATAAATACGAATACAATAAAGGTTTGTAACTAATTTTCATTATTTGACCTAAGTCAAATGCAGTGCAAATTTTCTTTGGCATTTTTGCAGTGTTATTTATTATCAATATTATAAATGAAAACTATGTATTCAAATCTAAAAATTACTACAAAAATGCTACTTGGTTTAGTTGTACTTATTCCAATCTTAGCCTTTAATTCTATTACAAACAATATTCAATCTGAAAAAATTATTGTAATCCAAAACGATAAAATCCTAATTGGAAAATGGATTACCGAAGACAAAGATGTAATTGAGTTTTATCAAAACAATAAAACTTTTGAAGGCAAAATTGTATCGCTTGGCGACAAAGAAGCCGTAAAGAAAAATCCAGAAATTATTGGAGCAATTATTTTCAAAAAACTAGAATTGGTAAAAGGCGAATTCATAAACGGAAGTTATTATGATATTGAAAGTAAAGATTCGTATAAAGTTTCCATAAAAATTAGTTCAGCAAAGTTAATAAAACTAAAATTTGGATCAGGTTTGTTTAGTCAAACTAGCGAATTTAAAAAAGTTAATTAATATGGACAACATCACGAAATTTATTGAAGCCTACATAGGTCAAGTGGTTTGGTATGCCATTTGGACAATTCCTACATTTGTGATTTTATGGCTGATCTTTAAAAAATTCTTTGCTAATAGACGCATTCAAGAAACTCAAAAAGCCAATAAAAGTCAATTTTTAAGAGAATTAAAAAATTCGTTGCTAACAATTGTTATTTTTGTTTCAATCGATTTATTTATTTATCACGACAGTGACAAAACTCTTCAAACAAGTACATTCAAAATTTATTCTGATTTTTCTGCTCACGGCGGTATTTTATATTTTCTTTTTATAACTTTTTTCATATTTGTAATAGAAGACACCTATTTTTATTGGATGCACAGAACGGTTCACTCACCAAAACTGTATAAATATATTCACAGAGTTCATCACGACAGTATTGATACAACACCTTTTACATCGTATTCATTTCACCCAATAGAAGCCGCTCTAGAAATTGTACCAATGGGCTTGATTATGATTCTTGCCTACTTTTTTCCTGTACACATTTTGGCATTGGTAATTTGGCAAATTTTAGGCATTGCACTCAATGTTCTTGGACATTCTGGTTATGAATTGTTTCCGTCATATTGGAATAAGTATTGGTTTTTAAAATGGAAATTACCGTCAACTCACCATAATATGCACCACGAAAAATTCAATGGAAATTATGGTTTGTATTTTATTTGGTGGGATCGAATTATGGGAACTGAATTTCCAGATTATGAGGAAAAATTCAAATCTATTTTTGAAAGAAAATCAAAAAATAAATATGAAATTGTTTATCACGATTTAAAAATTTCAGCCATTTTAAACGAAACTAAAGATTCTTATTCTATTTATTTCGAGAAATTTCCTTACGAATTCAGAAATTATAAAGCAGGTCAACACATTAATTTGAAAGTTGATATAAAAGGCGAAACTCATTATCGTACTTTTTCTTTATCAAGTTCACCAACAAAAGATAAATTTTTAAGATTGACTATCAAAAAGGCACATAATGGATTGGTTACTAATTATTTGGCAGATAATTTAAAAGCAAACAATACCATATCGATTAGTCTTCCAAAAGGAAATTTTTTCATCGAACAAAATCCTGCAAATACAAGAACTGTTTTATTGTTTGCTGGCGGAAGCGGTATAACTCCTTTATTTTCGATGACTAATACGATATTAAAGGACGAACCAAATTCTAAAATAATATTGTTTTATACAAATGTAAATTCAGAAAGCAGTATTTTTCTTGACGAATTAAAATCGATTGAAAAAAGAAATCCTAACAATTTCAAACTAATCAATCATTTTAGTCAACAAGACGGAAAAGCAACCAAAAATCAGATTTTAAAAGTTATAGAAACCTCAAATGCTGACGAATATTTTACTTGTGGACCAACTGGTTTTATGGATTTGGTGAAAGCCGCTTTGAATTATCTAGAAATTGATGCATCAAAATTAAAATCAGAACAATTTACAACCAGTTCTGTTAATAATGTTGCTGCAAACGCCAATATTGTTTCAAATGTAAAGGCTATTATCAACAAAAAAGAATTCAATTTTAATGTTTTAGAAAACGAAATATTATTAGATGCAGCCATCAGACAAAACATAAAAATTCCATTTTCTTGCAGAAGCGGAATGTGTGGCACTTGCATTGCCAATTGCAATAAAGGAAGTGTTGTGATGGACGATAAACAGACTTTTTTATCTAATGAAAGTATCGATAAATCAAAAATATTATTGTGTCAATCGAAAGCCATTTCAGAAAATATTACAATTGAAATTAATTCCTAAAATATGAAAAA
>JAYTPS010000289.1:0-8743 GCA_043747155.1 Flavobacterium sp.
ATTTTCGGCAAAAAGATTAATAACTTCACCAGATTCAACATCAATAAACTTTCTTGGTGTGTTATCAAAATCAAAGGTTAATTCTCTTTTTTCATCAATTACATGAAATAAAACTACTTTATGTTTGTTATGTTTTAAATGTTGTAAGGCGTTAAAAAGTGCTTCTTGATTATCGTTTTGAAACATATCTGTAAAAATTACAATCATTGATCTTCGGTGCATTTTTTCAGCAATTTGATGCAAATAAGTAATGGTATCTGTTTGTTTTGATTGTTTTGGTGATTCTAATAAACTCTCTAGTTTATTAATTAACATTCTATGATGTCTGTCAGAACCTTTTTCTGGAGCATAATATTCGTACTTGTCAGAATAAACACTAAGCCCAACTGCATCACGTTGTTTTTTTAATAAATTCATTAAAACAGCTGATGCTAAAACTGAAAACCCTATTTTACTTTCATAAAAAGGTTGATTGTTCTCCAATTTTGGATAATGCATTGAAGAAGAATTATCTATAATCAAATGACACCGAAGATTAGTTTCTTCTTCGTAGCGCTTGGTATATAGTCTATCTGTTTTAGCAAATAATTTCCAGTCGATGTGCTTGGTGGTTTCGCCAGAATTATAAATTTTATGCTCGGCAAACTCGGCAGAGAAACCATGAAAAGGTGATTTATGCATGCCTGAAATAAACCCTTCTACTACTTGACTGGCAAGAAGTTCAAGATGTTTAAATCCGGATATTATTTCTTTTTGTTCTTCAATTTTCATAATTCAAATATAGTAAAAAAGTTGGAAATTGAAATATTGAAATTGGAAGAAAATGAATGGCTAAATAGCCCTGAATGGAAGGAAAAACCTTTGCTTTTTTTAGCAAAGTTTTGGGAGGAATGCAGGAATTACAATTGATTGATGTGTGCAATCCATTCGCTACCAATAGAAATGACCCTAAAAAAAGGTTAACTATTAAGTCAACCTTTTCTAACTAATACAAATATGGAAAATTAATATACCTCATTTTGATTATTCATTCCTTATTTTTAAGGTTATTTAAAAACTTTTAAAAATTAAAACATAAATTATTGCTTTGTAAAAGTAAATTTTAATTGTTCAAAGCTTAATTGTTCACCATTATCATCATAAGTACTAACTGTTCCATCAAATTCAAACTGGTTACTATTAATTATTTCAATATCAATTTGAAAATTACCAATTAATTTATAAGTCCCATCAGCATTTTTAACCCAATTTGTATGATTATATTCAAAACACGTTTGATCTCCATTAGAATCTGTTATATCAAAATCTTTTATGCTGCCTGACATGGTTCCATCTTGATTAAAAGTGACTATTTGGTTTTCAGTACATCCATTAATGTCTTCAAGAAAAACATTACTATGAGCAGTACCATCTCTATCCAAATCTTGAGCACCATTTACAATAATTGCTGTTGTTAATTTCCAGTTACCAACAATAGGATTAGGAGCAGGACTATCATCTTTACTACAGGAGATTGAAAAAATTGTAATTGCTAGAATTACTAAAGTTGTTTTAATTGTTTTCATAATGATTTGTTTATAAGTTATCTAAGAAATTTAAAGTTTTTTATTAAGCTAAAAAAATAATTCAGATTAACGGTTGTTTTTAATCGATAAAAGTCTGATTTTTAATATATTTAATGTTAAATATATTTGTTTCTTTACATAATAAATTTTATTATTGGATAGTTAAATAAAAGAATCCTATAGTTGATGAATGAACTACAATTATTTTTAAATAAAGTTTTATTAAAACTCATAGTTCTATAAAAAAGGTTTGACTTTCATCAAACCATTTCAACAAAAAAAACCTAATACTTACTTAACTTTACTTCTATTGCTTTTAATCGTTTTTCTAAATCTTCATTTTGGGATTTTAAAATTTGATTTTCTGCTTCTAATTCTTGAATAGCTTTTACCATTGGCGATAGTAAATCGTTGTAACGAACGCTATACATTCCAGCATCGTCTTTAGTAATTATTCCGTTATTGGAAGCATCAGAACTGTTTAAAGATGCTTCTAATTCTTGTGCTATAAAACCATATTCCAGTTTTTTGTTTTCATCATTATTACGGAAATACGAAACTGGATTTAATTTTTTGATAAAATCCAACCCTAAGTTAGATGGTTGAATGTTGTTTTTCCAACGTTTATCTGATGTTATAGACCAAGCAACTTGAATACCTGCGTAACCAACACCACTTCCTCCAAAACGTGCCTGATTGTTATTTGCAGCATTTGGAACTTGAGCGTTGTAACCAACTCCTAGATTAGAACTTCCCGTAGTAACATTACTTAACGCAAATGCACCCAAAGATGTATTAAAACTTCCTGTTGATAAAAATTGAGATTGAAATCCAATCGCAGTATTATTAACACCTGTTTGGTTTTGGTACATACTGGATTCTCCAATTGCAGTGTTTTGATAACCTGAACTTACTATTTGGGCTGCATCTTTTCCAACAGCAGTATTTTTATAGCCAGTTGACGACGAATTTAAGGCAGCTCGTCCTATTGCGGTATTGTTAACTCCTGTTGTATTATATTGTAAAGCAATTGATCCCAACGCAGTATTTGCTGATGCGGCTGTGTTATAACTCAATGCAGCATTTCCAAGTGCAGTATTTTCGTTACCTGTGGTATTTGCATACAAAGCACCTGAACCTATAGAGGTGTTTTGAAAACCCAAAGTGTTACTAAACATTGCGCTAGAACCTGTAGCAGTGTTCCCAAATCCAGTAGTGTTATTTCGCGATGAATTAAATCCTATTGAGGTGTTATCTGATGCTTTGTTTTTATACAATGCTCCTGACCCTAATGCAGTATTATTATTTCCGCTTATGTTCTCAAACAAAGTAGAATTTCCAATCGCGGTATTTTCTTCTCCAGTTGTATTATCATGCAAACTACTGAATCCTGAAGCTGTATTACCACTTCCAATGGTATTAGCAACCAAAGAAGCAACTCCCATTGCAGTATTACCTGGACCAATTGTATTATTAGCTAATGTTCCATATCCAAAAGCTGTATTATTGTTTCCAGTAGTATTCAATCTTAAAGATGAGTTACCAGTTGCAGTATTTGTTATTCCGGTAGTATTTGACTTTAAAGCTTCGTAACCAATAGCTGTATTTAAACCTCCAGTGGTATTTGCATATAAAGCATTATAACCTATTGCTACTAAATTTGAAGTAGTTGTATTACTCAACATTGCGTTTGTCCCAATTGCTGTATTGTTTGCACCTGTTGTATTTGTCGTTAAAGTACCATAACCATACCCGACATTTGCAAAACCTGTTGTATTTGCAAATAATGAAGATGCTCCAACAGCTGTATTATAACTTGCCGTAGTATTAGAGTACAATGCGATTCTTCCTAGTGCAACATTACCAGTACCCGAACTTATCGCATTTAATGCTCTATCACCTAGTGAGATGTTTTCATCATTAATTCGTCCAGCTAGCGTATTATTTCTTTTAAAAACAATATCATTATTATCTGTAGTTCCAATAAAATTTGTGGCAGGATTTGTACCTGCATTTCCTGTTGTTGACCAATTGCTTCCAGAACCAGCAGTTTGCCAAGTCGCATTTCCTGTAGCGTCAGATGTTAATACTTTTCCTACTCCTGCACCTGTTGTAACTTGAAGATTTGTAGTTTTAGTTTTTCCAACTACTTCTAGTTTTTCGGTTGGTGTAATTGTAGCAATTCCAAGATTTCCTGTTCCTTTTTGCAATACCATTTGACTTAAGTCATCATTTGTTGTAAACGACAAATCAGTATTAGTATGTGTTTGAATCCATGCATTTGCAGCATTGGTAAAAAACCCAATTTTATGCACACCAGAAGCACTTTCCTGTGTGAATCCTATTCCATCTTTTTTAACTGTCAATAAAGATGATGGTACTGTTGCACCAGTTCCAATACCAACATTTCCGGTATTGTTATTTGCAATATTGGTTCCTGTTGCCATCCAACTTCCTGATGTTGAACCCGGAATTCCTTGTGGTCCTTGTGGTCCAGTTGCTCCAGTCAAACCAATTGGTCCTTGCGCACCAGTTGCTCCATTTGTTCCTGATAAACCTTGAATCCCTTGTGGTCCAGTTGCACCTGTTGCTCCAGACAAACCAATTGGTCCTTGCGCACCAGTTGCTCCATTTGTTCCTGGTAAACCTTGAATTCCTTGTGGACCAGGATTTCCGCTTGCTGCATATAATGCAAAAGGAACACTTAACAATTGTGAAGTACCAGAAATGGTATAACTTGTTCCGCCAGTTGGATCAGTTTCAGTTTTGATAAAATACGGTCCATTTGCCCAATTGATAGTTGCAAAATTTCCTGAAATAAGTATTCCACCACCAATTTCAAATGTTGCTAAACCATTAGCATTGGTTGTTGGTGTGTGTCTTTCTACAAAAACTGCTGTTCCTGTAGCCGTTGTTTGTAGAATACTAATTTTTACTCCAACGGTGGCATTAGAAACTAAAACGTTGCTTCCGTTTCTAATTACAGCTTGGTAACTCATTTTGTTTGGTGCTTGAGCCGAAGCAGAAAATAGCGTAAAGAAAATAGAGCATAGAAAAACTACTTTCAATAATTTGTGTAATGATGTTTTCATAATTTAATTGTTTTTAATGATTTTAAAAGTTTTTACTAATTTGTTTTTGTCCAATAAATTCAATAAATAAACTGCTGCTGCCAAATTTTCCATTTGAATTTGAGTTTCAGCTGTAGTAATTTTTTGAGATTGAATTAGTCTTCCATTGATATCAAATAGTTGGAAGTTTAAATTCTCTAGTGCATAATTTTGAATATTTAAATTAACTAATGATGTTGTTGGATTGGGATAAACAGTCATTAGTAAAGTAATTTCAGGAAAGTCATCATTTCCTAAAGTGAAAATTTCAAAGGGTTGTTGTACACCTTGATTTACAGAACCATTTGTTCCTGTTGCATTAGTATAAGCTACTTGTCCGACAGAATAGCTCGATGAACCTCCAGTTCCTGTTGCATTTCCTCCTGATGCAACGTTTGCTTGTTGCGCAGATGCAGAAAAAAGAACAAAGAAAATAGAACAGAGAAGCGTTGTTTTTAATAATTTTTGTTTTTTCATGATTTTATAATTTATTTGTTTTCTAATAATTCTAAGCGTTTTAAGATTTCGGTGATAATTATTTCAAGTGATTTTATTTTAGCGTTTTGATCTTTAATAGCTTCAATTAGTAATGGTGTAATAGCTGCATAATCGACAAAATAATCGCCAAAATCATTTTTCTGAACTGCTTCGGGCAACACTTTTTCTAGTTCTTGAGCTAAAACACCACTTGATAGAATTGGTTTATTTCCTTTTTTAATTTCTTCTGATGATAGTTTAAATTGGTAGGTATAACCCGAAATTTCATTGATTTTTTCAGAAGCATTTTCGATTTTTACAATGTTTTCTTTTTTGTTTTTATCCGAAACTTGAACATAAGCTCCAGCTGGAGATATGTATGATTTTAATGCGGTATTGTCATACGGATTAGTATTGGTAAGATCAAAAGAATCTTCATCAAGAAAATAAACCAACGCCGCAGCTTGACCTTGATTAGCATCACCTGGTGACCAAATGCTTACTGCGTTTCCATCACCGTATATTCCTCCTGTTTCAAAACCACTTTCTTCAGAAGAAATAATAAAATCGTCTCCGCCATTTCCGAATATTTGATTGCCATTAGCGTGTGTATAGTTGTTTTTGTTTACCAATTGCATTTCGTTACCAACAGTAGTTATATTATCTACTTTTATGTTTCCATTTATTTTTAATAAATCATTATCAAACTCACCATAAATTAATGGAGTTGTAGAGTTACTGTTTTCTATGTAAAGTTTGTTGGAACCAGTTTCAGTATAGCCAGCTTGATAACCAATAACAATGTTTGAAGTTCCTGCTGTATTTGTAAATAATGATTCATATCCGAAAGTTGTATTATTATTTCCAGTTATATTATTAAACATAGATCGATAACCAAAAGTAGAATTATTAGAACCTGTTGAGTTACCTTCTAGAGAACTATAACCAAAAACAGAATTACCTAAACCTGTATTATTAGAACCTGGTAAAGAACCAGAATGTTGACTTAACATGGCTGAAAATCCCATTACAGTATTAGTATTTGTAAAAGGAGTTAATAAATTATTACCATAATAAAACAATGCATAATTTCCATATACGGTAGCATTTGATGACTGTGTTGGTCTATATAACGAGTTTTGACCAATAACTAAATTATTTGTTCCAGTTGTGTTATTAGCAAGAGTAATACCTCCAATACTGATATTTGATATACCAAAAGTGTTAGCTAAAAGTGAATTTGTGCCAATTGCTACGTTACCTGCACCAGTAGTGTTGTTTTGCAATGAGCTTGAGCCAATAGCAACATTGGAACCTCCAGAGGTATTGTTTAATAAAGTTTGATAACCAATTGCAGTATTACTATTTCCTGTGTTGTTGGAAGGTGTTGATGATCCTTTTATAGACTCATATCCAATCGCCACATTTTTGTTGTCAAATACGCTAACAGTATTATTAGAATTTTGCATTGCTTTTGAGCCAATCGCTGTGGCTTTTGAACCTGCAACATTGCTTGACAAAGCATCGTTCCCAACACCTACATTATTATGAGTTTTTGTGTTGTTCAAAGCAAAATTTCCCAATGCTACGTTTCCTGAACCGTCCAAATTTTGTTCCAAGCTATAACTTCCAATGGCAGTATTATAGGTTCCATATTCACTATTTGTTAATGCATTATAACCAACAGCTACATTAAATGATCCAACATCGTCATTACCTCCAATTGTAGATTTCAAGGCATTCACACCAATTGCCGTGTTTTGTATGGTTCTTACATTCGACAATAAAGCATTGTTTCCTATTGCAACGTTTTCTCGACCTTCATTATTGTTAAAAAGCGTTTGAAATCCAATTGCAGTATTGCTATAACCTATTGTGTTATTTCGCAAACTTTTACTGCCAACAGCAGTATTGTTTATACCATTTGTTATAGATGTTGGATTGTTAGAATATAGGGATTCAATACCAATCGCTATGTTGTTAGTGTCAAAAGCTACACCACCGTTGAGGAAATTTTGATTTCTTAGAGCATATCTTCCAATAGCAATGTTCTTACAGGCATTTTTATTATCAGACATAGCAAAAAAACCATTAACAACATTATCTGAACCTAATAAATTATCTCTTAATGCGTCTGAGCCAAAAGCACTATTTTCACCGCCAGTAGTGTTTAGCTTTAAAGCTCCATCTCCAAAAGCGGTATTATTTAAACCTGTGGTATTAGCTAAAAGTGCATTTACACCAAAGGCCACATTGTATAGCCCAGTATTTAATGGATTCAAACTATTATATCCAAAAGCAGTATTGTTTGTTGAAATTAATCCAGATTTTAAATTATTTCTTCTAAATACTAAATCGGAATTGTCAATAGTTCCAACAAAATTACTAAATGGGCTGGTGCCAGAATTCCCTAATAAAGACCAATCATTTCCAGTCGCGGCATTTTGCCAAGTTGCATTTCCAACTGCATCAGATGTTAAAACTTTTCCTAAAACAGCACCTGCAGTAACTTGCAAATTGGTAGTTTTTGTTTTTCCTGCCACTTCAAGTTTTTCGGTTGGTGCAGGAACGTTTATCCCTAAATTTCCTGTTCCTTTTTGCAAGGTCATTTGGGTTGTTGCACTATTGGTTGTAAATGATAAATCGGTGTTGGTATGTGTTTGAAGAATAGCATCAAAATCGTCTGTAGAAAACCCTACTTTTGTTGTACCAGAGTCAGATTCTTGTGTAAAACCAATTCCGTCTGTTTTAACAGTTAATAATGATGATGGAATTGTTGCTCCAGTTCCTACACCTACTTTTCCTGTATTGTTGTTGGCAATATTTGTACCTGTTAATGTCCAATTTGAAGCATTACTACCAACGCCTTTCCAACTCGTTGTAGCATTATCCCAATAATAAAAACCAGGTTGTTTTCCTACCGAAAGTGTGGTCAAATACACCATCATACTGTTTTGCGCAACCGTTGGATTGGTTAGCGGAAAAGCATCAATTTTTGGAATCAATACACCATCACTATTTGCTGGAGTAGCTTGATTGCTCGATTTGATTTCCAATTGTGCATTGGGAGTTGTAGTGTTGATTCCTACTTGAGAAAAACTTAAATGAGTTAAGAAATACAAACCTATTGAAAGTAGTAGCTTTTTCATAATATTATTATTTGCTAACAAAGTTGTATTAGAAAACAATTGAAAAAAAGCACTAATAGACAAACAACCTATTAAATAGATAGACAACTGTTTTTTTTATTAAAAAAATGCTTATATTTGAAATATGCTTTTAATTTATGAAAACATTTAACTGTATCATTATTGACGATGACGAAATAGATAGATTAACAGTTGTTTCGTTTGCCAAAAAATTTCCTATTTTAAATATTGTTGGTATATTTGAAAATGCCTCTGAAGCTTTAATTTTATTAGATAATAAAACAATTGACGTATTGTTTTTAGACATTGATATGCCTGAATTAAATGGCTTAGAATTTAGAAAAAAAGCAATGAATGTTCCAGTTTGTATTTATATAACTGCTCATCCTGAACATGCAGTTGAGAGTTTTGAATTAGACACTTTAGATTTTATAGTAAAACC
>JAYTPS010000290.1:0-16913 GCA_043747155.1 Flavobacterium sp.
GTAAAAGAAAATGACACTATTGCATTCAAAACAGATTCAGAATATGAATTTGAAATAGATAATGAAAAATTATATATGATGCGTAACCCAAATATTATAGCAAAATTATCAGCATAAATGATAGGATTAAGTAAAGATATTGAAGATTCAATTAAGAATTCCCTAAATGGAATGCTCCTTGATGTTAATATGCTTAAGGTTGACGATATTAAACTTGCATCATTAGTAAAATCACGTATCGATTCATTTGTAGCAATAAAACAAATGTTACTATATTGGCAAAACTCTCCAAATGCTCCAAGCCACCAAAGATTAAGGTCGTATATATATGAACTTGTAGAAGTAGGAGAAATGTCGGTTGAGGTACTTCGAGGTGCTTTAAGAAAAGAAATAAACTTTACAGAATTAGACCCTGAAAAATACGGTTCAGCAATTAGTAGCAAGCCTATTATACTAAAAGCAATTTCTGAAATAGATGCTGGAAACAAAGAACTTCAAATGCAAATTGAAGTTGATAAATTTGATTTAGGAGAAAGAGATTTTAAAAGAGGCTATCCTGAAAAATATGCAAACCAAGAATTTTTTCCATTAAAAAACTATCATAAAGAATGGTTTGATGAAGAAACAAAAAGTATAATGATTTGTCCTAAAGGAACAAAAGGGGAAGTTATTACACTTGATGGATTAAATATAATGTTGCCTAAAAAACCTAAGCAAACAGAAATATTATACCATAGAAAATCAAAATCAGACCAATATTGGCAAAGAGAAGAAATGCCAAAAGGATTAACCCCCGACACAGAAGAAGCATTTACAGACTACATTATTGAAGAATATAGGAGAAGAAGAGAAGGATTGTGGTTTATGAATAATGGAGAGGCAGTATATGTCACCCCTGCTCATTATATGGGATTGCAATGGAATGAAATGCTTGAAACAGGAGGTTATAAGGAATTTAGAAAAGCGCAAGCAAATATGTATTATTTTGCAAAGGCTTGTATTGTTGACCCAAGAAGTGTAGGAATGTTTTTTACTAAAGGTCGTAGAACAGGATTTACGGAAATGGCACTAGACCATTTAGTAGATGGTTCAACAAGTATAAAAAATGCTAAATTTGGTATAACTTCAAAAACAGAGAATGATGCAATATCAGTTTATTTAAAATACTCGCATTGTATTCAAAATTTACCTTTCTTTTTTATTCCAGTGGTTAGAGGTAAAATAGACGACGTTAAAAAAATGTTTTTTGGAAAACCATCAGACAATACAAAAGCAAGTAAAAAGCTAAAAGAAACAGCTACAAAAGATTATCTTAATACATTAGTGGACTTTAGAGCAACAGCAACACTTGCTTATGATTCAAATAAATTAACGATGTATTTAAGTGATGAAAGTGCAAAATGGGAGCGTCCAAATAACATTGAAGACCATTGGGCAAATGTTAAGCCTACAATGGTACAAGGAGGTAAAGTAGTAGGAAAAACTTTTATGGGTTCTACATTAAACCCTAAAGATAAAGGAGGTAGTCAGTTTGAAACATTGGAAAAAGGGTCAAACGTATTAAAAAGAAACGCAAATGATAGGACTATAACAGGTTTATACTCTTATTTTTTACCAGCACACTTTAATATGGAAGACTACACCGACAAATTTGGAGTGTGTCATACAACATTAGCACAAGGAGAAACTTTTATAAATACAAGTGGTGTTAAACAAAAAATAGGTTCGTTACAGTATTTAGAGAATGAATTTGCATCAGCAAAATTATTAGGAGATAAATTTTATTGGAATGCACGAAGATTAGACCCAATAACAAAGCAAGATGCATTTAGAGACGAGGCAGTAGATTCATCATTTGACCAACAAAAGTTAAATGACCAAATGGATTACAATTATGATTATGATATTAAGAAGAAATTAGTTAGAGGAAACTTCTCTTGGCAAAACGGATTAAAAGACACAAAAGTTATTTGGAATCCAAACCCAAAAGGGCGTTTCTTAATTGCTTGGTTGCCTGATGAAATTGATTTTAAAAGTAATCAATACGAAATGAGAAGAAACACTTATGGTGGAATGAGTTACCACCCAATAAACGATGATATAGGTTGTTTTGGAGCGGATAATTACGATATGAATGCAACCAACGAAAGTGTGTTAGAAAACACAGAAAATGGATTAGAGCATTCAGGAGGTTCAAGAGGAGCGTTATCAGGCGTTACTGGAACAACAATGAGAGACATACCTAGTAATTTTTTCTTTTTAGAATATCTTACAAGACCAGAAGAAGCAGAAATATTTTATGAAGACGCATTAATGGCTTGTGTTTATTACGGTATGCCTATTTTAATTGAGAATAATAAACCTAGAATGTTACATCATTTTAAAAATCGAGGGTATAGAGGATTTTCATTAACAAGATTTGACAAATCACTGAATAGACTATCAAATGACGAAAAATTATTGGGAGGTGTACCATCAGCATCACAAGATATTATAACATCACACGCAACAGGTATAGAATCATATATTTTAAAATATGTTGGGAAATATACACAAGGACAGTCAACAATTGCAATAAGGGAAGAGGGAGAAGTAGGAAGTATGCTATTTGACAGAACATTAAAAGATTGGAGTAAATTTAATATTACAAAAAGAGAAAAATTTGATATTACAGTAGCTTCAGGATATGCGTTAATGGGATTAAATAGAAAATCATTTGCACCAAAGGAAAAAGAGAAAAAACCATTTGTTTTAAAATTACACAGATATACAAACTAAAATATGCAAGACAATCAATATCAAATATTAGCAAACGTAAAATTTCCAAGTCAATTAGACTCTTTTGAAGATAAAATTCAAAAAAGTTATGGATTATCGATTGGACAAGCAATTTCAACAGAATGGTTTCATAGAATAGGAGCAGGAAGTTGTCGTTTTTATACATCTCAATTAGAATTTCAAAAAAGAAGAAATTATGCTAATGGAGATATAGATATGAGGATGTACTACCCAAAATTAGGAACAAATGGAGATGTGTCTTTATTAAACTTAAGCACAAAATCATTATCTACAGCACCTAAAATCATCGATTTAGTTGTAAACGGAATGAGTGATAGAAAAAGTACTATTGAAGCCAACGCAATTGATCCAATATCTCAAAGCAACAAACAATCATATCGAAATAGAATTAAAACTGATATGATGTCAAAAGATATTATAAACTTAACAAAAGAGAAATTAGGAATAGATATTGGAACGATGCCAGTAGAAAATCTACCAGAAACTGATAATGAGTTAAATTTGCATCTACAATTAGATTATAAACCATCTTGTGAATTGTCGGCACAAATAGCTATAAAATCTGTATTTGAAGAAAATATGTTTGATTTAACTATAGATAGACAAGTAAAAAGAGATTTGGTTGTTGATGGAATAGCGTGTATTGAAAATAGATTTCATAGTTCAAAAGGAATAACATTAAAAAGAGTCGATGCCAAAAACATCGTTTATTCAAATACAAATGACCCTTATTTTAGAGATTGTTTTTATAAAGGACATTATGAGGAAGTATTAATAACAGATTTATTTTTAGAATTTCCAGATTTAAGAAATGAAGAATATAAAGACATTCAAGAACAATTACTTAATCAAAGTGCCTGGTATAACAATTATCAAGGATATGGACAAGCATTAAAAGGTAAAGCGCATATTTTAAGGTTTACTTACAAAACAACAAGGGAAGAATTTAATAAAATAAAAGAAAAAAGCAATGGAGAAAAAATAACTTCTCCAGCAGATATTAAATTTGATGAAAAGTCTTTAAAAGAAAAAGGACAAAAAAACGATTTTAAAAGAGTTTCAAAAGTAGAAGAAGTTTTATTTGAAGGAGCAATAGTTATTGGAACTAATATTTTATTAAAATGGGAATTAGCAAAATCTATGGCAAGACCAAATTCAAATACTCAAAAAGTATGCGAACAGTATAATATTATAGCACCTAACTATCAGGACGGTAAAATATACAGTCTAGTTAATAGAATGATACCTATTATTGATAATTTAAACATTTTAGAACTAAAAGCAGAACAAATAATTCAAAAGATAACTCCAGATGGTATGGCAATTGATTTAGATGCTATTGCCGATATTGAATTAGGAGATGGAAAAGCATACGACCATAATGACGCATTAAATATGTGGTTACAAACAGGTTCGTTTTTATATAGAAGTTTTACTCAAAGTGGAGAATTTAATAATGCTCAAAAACCATTCATAGAAACTAAAACAGGAGATAGTATTGGTAAATTACAAGCGTTAAGAGAACAACAACAACAATATTTCACACAACTTACAGATGTAATTGGATTAAACCAATATTCTGACGCATCAAATCCAGACAAAGAAAGTCTTGTCGGTATTAGTAAATTAGCAGCGTTAAACTCAAACCTTGCTACAAGACATATTTTGTTAGCAGGAGGTTATATTTCACTAAAAACAGCAGAAAGTTGTTTATATAGAGTGCAGGACATCATAAGATACTACCCAAGTTTAAAAACAGATTTAATCCGTAAAATAGGAGCGACATCAGTTGAGGATTTAGAGTCTATTTCAGATTTACACTTATCAGATTTTGCATTAAACTTATATTTAGAACAAGACGAAGAAGAAAAAGCTATGTTAGATGCAGATTTATCATTAGCAATAGAAAAGGGATATATTACATTGGCAGACAAGTATAAAGTAAAAAACATCAAAATTTACAAACAAGCCATTGCATATTTAGGTATTGTAATTGAAAAAGCATCTAAAAAACAACAAGAAATTGATGCAAATAAATTCAAACAACAAGCAGATGAAAACATAAGAGCAAGCCAAGAAGCTGAAAAAGCAAAACAAGTAACTGTTCAAATGCAAATGCAAGCAGATGAAATAAAAGTAAACGGTCTTAAATCTATGGAAATTGAAAAAGCAAAAGAAGTTGGAAATCAAGATAGACTTACTTTAGCTAATAAAATAGAAGGAGATAAAGAAGTTCAACTTTTAATAAATAATGGAAAAATAGAAGTAACCGACAAACAAGCAACAGAAAAAATGAAAAATATAGACAAACAATCTACTAATACCTCTATGATAGCTGATGCAAAGCAAAATAACAAGGGAGCAATAGATTTTGAATTAAAAAACGAAGGATTATACCAATTTGAACTATAAAAACAAAAAAAATACGTTTGTAACCGTTTGTTGTCGTTTATATTTATATATTTGTACTTAATATTAGTAAGTTATGCCAGACACGTCAAAAATAGAAAAGAAGAAAATGGTTAAAAAACCGTTTGAAAATTCAAGTTTAGATATTGAATTAACTCCTAGTTATAATAGTGGTGTAAATAATATTAAAAAAAATTATGAAAAATCAAGTGAAGATGTAAAAGAAGATACTGTTCAAGGAATATCTGTTGAAAGTAAAACTTTGAAATCTACGCCAAAAACGTTTGTGAGAAAAGTAATTACTTCTGGAGATGAAAATGGCACAACAAAGATATTATCAAGCGATGGTTCAAAAACTATTTATGAGGGAAGAACAAGGCTAAAAGACACAAAAGAAGCACTAGAAAAAAACAGAAAAGAAGTAGAAGATACTCAAGAAAGAAGAGAATTTAATTCTAACTTTTTCAATGTTAATAGTGGTTCAAAACAAAATCTAAATGATAAGGACAAAAAAATACTTGTAAAAATAGGAAAAGCAGTAATCAAATAAAATAAAATATAATGGAAGGAACGCAAAAAAACACTACCGTTGAAGTAGAGGAGGTAAATACCGAAACAACAAATACCGAACCACAATATCAATTTGAAATGGTTGGCGATGATGTTTTAGAAGAAGTAAAGGTTGAAGAAAATGAAATAATTGAAAATCAAGAACAACCAAAAGAAGTAGAGGTTAAAGAAGAAGTTAAAAATGATGATTCTGAATATGTAGAACTAGACGAGGAAATAGCATATTCCTTTATAGCAAAACAAAAAGGAATGACTGTTGAGGATTTTAAAAATTCATTAACTACAAAAGAAGAAAAAAAATATGCTCCTGAAATGGTTGCTTTTAATGAGTTTGTAGAAAAAACAGGAAATAAAAATTATAATGATTTTTTAGAAACTCAAAAAGATTGGTCGGAAGAAAGTCCTGAAAATACTTTAAAAGAATTTATAAGACTATCAAACCCTGATTTATCAAGAAAAGAACAAGAATTCTTATATAATGAGAAATATAGTACGGAAGACCTAGACGAAGAAGATGATGAAAATCTAATTCTTAAAAAGGGTATTGATGCAAAAACCGACTTAAGAAAAGCTACAGAGTTTTTCTCTAAAAGGAAAGAGGAATTTAATGTTGTTAGTGGTACTGATGAACATATTCCTTTAGAATATAGAGAAGCAAAGAAGCTAATTGATAGTCAAAACAAAGAACAAGAAGATTATGTTGCAAGTCAAAAAATAGTTCGTGATGAATTCCTTGCTAAAACTAATGCTCGTTTCACTGATAATTTTGAAGGTTTCAAAATAAAATTAGGAAATGAAACAGATGGTTTTGAAGTTGTTAGTTTTAAACCTGACAATATAAAAGAAGTAAGAGAGTTTGTTTCAGATTCAGATAACTTAATGCGTGATTTTTTAGATGAAAAAGGAAATTTAAAACAAGAAGATTTTCAAGATGCTTTATACTTTGCTAAACACAAAGATAAACTTATGAACCAAGCCTTTAATAGAGGAATTGCACATAAACTTGAAGCAGATGATAAAAAAAGTAAGAATATCCAAATAGATAACCAACAAGCATCTCAAACAGAAGCAAACGGAGGTTATCAATTTTTCGCTTCATAAATTCTTTGTTAATTAAAAATTATTAACAAGTAAAAAAAACAAAAAAAATGGCAATAGCTACAACACCAGCGGTTAGGCTTACTCCTAGTGTAACTAAAACACCAACCCCGCAAAACTATTTGGATTTAAGCCAAATGAATTATTATAGAAATGAACTTCCTGCTTTTATAAGCAAACAAGTATATGGAAGATACGGAAGCCAACAATTAGATACTTTTATGGAAAGAAAAGGTCTTAAAATGGCTTTAGCATCAGACGTAGCTACTTGGATGGAAGAAGATAGATTGACACAATTGATTACAGGAGCTACAAGAGTAGGAGATGTTTTTACATCAGCAAATCATACTTTTAGAGTTACTGAAATCTTAACTGTTTTTAACGCAGATGGTACTGTATTGAAAAAAGGTAGAATTACAGCGGTTACTGCTACTACATTTACTGCAATTTGTGGTAACGGAGCAGGGTGGGGAACTTTAGGGACAGCAACATTAACTTGTTACACAGGCACAAATGAATTGCTTAAAGGTTCTACTGGTATGCCTGAAAGTCTTAATACAACTTACCAACAATTTACAGCAAGACCTTCTCGTGTAGCTGAAATGGTTTCTGACAACAGAACTAACTTAACTCAAGATTCTTGGGTATCAGTAAAAGCACCTGATGGAACAATTGGAAATTTATGGTATGATGTAAACAAAAATGGTTGTGAAGCACGTTTCAGAAATGCTCGTGAGAAATCACACTTTGATTCAGAAGATTGGACAGGAGATTTGCTTACAGCAGGTTACAAAGGTCGTGAAGGTATTTTATCTTCTATGGAACAAGGAAATGTTTACTCTGGACTTGTAAGCAACTTAGTTGATTCAAGAGGTATGGTTGATAGATTGAACAAACAAGGGCAACTTCCAAACAACACAATCTATGGTAACTTAGATTTATGTTTTGGTTTAGATAGCTTCCTTGCTGCTCAAAACATCAACGGACAAGCATTTGGAATGTTTGACAATGCTGACAATATGAAGCTTGATTTATCTTTCACAGGATTTAAATTAGGAACATACGCATTCAACTATGGCGGACTAAGAATTTTAGACGACCCATTAGGACACGGAGCAAGAGTTGGTGTTACTAAAGTAAATGGTTTCTTAATTCCTGATGGTTCTCAATCAGTAAAAGATGTATTGACAGGGGTAATGTCTCCAAAACCAATGTTACACGTATTGTATCGTGCAAAAGGTTCTGAAAACAGAGATTACGAAATGGTAGTTAGAGATTGGGCAAAAGGAACATCTTTGACCGATACTATCACTACTGAATTTCAAAGTGAGCAAGCTACAGTTTTAATCGGAAGAAACAATACTATCCTTTTCAAAGCAAGCTAATTAATACAACAAGTATTAAAATAGATAAAGGCGAGATTAACCCCTCGCCTTTTTATTAAAAATAAATTCAAATAAATTCAAATAAAATTAAATAAAATTAAATAAAATGGAAAGAGTTAAATTACACCACGCTTCAAAAGAATACAAAGAAGCAAAATTAAACGGATTAATAGATAGTGAAGGGTATTTACTATCAGAACCTGCAAAAGAGGACAAGTACGAGGCGTTAAATGCAGAAAATACCATTAAGCAAGAAACTAAACAACAAGAAAAAGAACCATCAATACCTTTATCTGTTGTAGATAAAATGATTTCTGATGCAATAGCTAAAAATAATGCGTCAAGCACAACAAGTACTGCTCAACAAGTAGTGTATAAACAGAACAACACAGAAATATTTGATATTCAAGATAATATTCCAGAGTTTGAAAATTGGGAAATTAAACCTAGAGAGTTTAGGTTAGTTGATAATCAAAGACCTATTACACGTTCAATTCAAAGAGCGCATAATAATCAAACAGCTTTACAGTATTTTGACAAACGTAATGGTAAGACTTATACAATGAGGTATAGTTCAAATCAACCATCGTTTTTCATTGAAAATCAAAGTAAAGACCCAAAAGACATACTAGATGCGGAAATTATATTTCAATATGGCACATTAAAACTGGGAGTAGAAAATACTAATTTGCAAAAATTCTTATTTATACATAGTGGTAATGGTGTAATATTTGAAGAGTATGACCCAAGCAAATTAGCAAGAATAGCCGTTGCAGAAAGTAAAATTAAAGCAAAAGCATTAAGTAAAATTGAATATGCTGGTAAAACAACCAATAGAGCAATTGTAAGTCTTGAAGTTATTAGCTACATAGAAGCTTGGACAGATGAACAAGTAGAAGAAGAAATTTACAATTTTGTAGAAAAAAATCCAAAGAAATATTTAGAATATTGCGATGATCCAACAATTAAAATAAAAGGAGTTGCTAAATCGGCACTTGCAAAAGGAGATATTATCTACAAAGGATATAAATTTTACGATTCGGATATGAGTTTAATATTAGAAGTAGATAGAAACAAAAATGAGTTTGATGAAATAGCAAACTATTTTCAGACAAGCGAAGGAAGGACATTATATGAATATCTTTTAAATAAAAACTAATTTTAAAACCTCTCAATAAAACGAGAGGTTTTTTTATTTTACAATTTAAACGTTTGTTGTCGGATAATTTATATCTTTGTTTATTAAATAATTAGATATGGCTTTTTCAATAGACAATGCTCGAAATATAGTTATGTTTTTACTACAAAAAAACAATTATGGTTCAGTACCTCCAAATCAATTTAATTCATTTTGCGAATTAGCGCAATTATCTATATTTGAAAGTTTATTTTATTCAGATAATTACGATACAATAAAAAAAAATAATCATTTAACAAATTCTCAATACGCAGATTTAAAAAAAATACGTGAAGAGCAAATTGATGTTTATTCCATATATTCAACACAAAGTAATTTTATATATGATAATACTTCTAAAGTGTGGAAATTTGTAGGAAATGATATGTATAGAGCAATTGATTTATCATTAGTAAACAATACAACAAATAAAAAAACAAGCATTGAATTAGGTTTAAAAACACAATTAAACTATGCGGTTAATTCTAATATAAACCCACCTAATATATATTTTCCTGAATATTGTAGAATAGGAAATGATTTTAAAATATATCCAGAAGACATTACAAATCACTATATAGAATTACTATATTTAAGAAAACCTAAAACTCCTAAATGGACATATAGAAACATAGGAGGCAATCCAATTTATGACGCAAGTGCTTCAGACAAACAAGATATAGATTTGCATATTTCGTTATTTGAAAAATTTATAGTAAAGGTATGCTCGTATGCAGGGTTAAGTTTAAGAGAAAATGATGTAATACAAGCATCATTAAATGAAGAAGCAGGTATTAATCAAAAACAATTATAATTATGGGTTCAATTAATCCTGAAATTTACTATGAAGATGTAAATAATCACGGAAGTTATAGATATATATCATTATTTGATTTAGTAAATAACATTATTGATAATCAAATAGGAGATGGAATGTTATTAGGACAAGTGCCAAGAAGAAAGATAATTTACCAAGTAAAGCAAGCTATAAAAATGTTTAATTTGGGTAATTTAAATGAACCTCGTGGTTGTGAAATTGAGTTAAATGATACTTTAACAGCTATATTCCCTCCTGATTATGTAAATTTTATAAGAGTTTCCTATGTAAACCAATATACAGGAAAATTAATGCCTATGACTATTAACAGAGATATTAATACGTATAGCGCATATTTACAAGACCAAAACGCAAATATCCTTTTCGACCAAGATGGTTATATATTGGAAGGTTCAACATTAAATGCACAACTAGAAAGTAATCCTAAAAATATTATATCTTATGATTTTGACCAAAATTGTAATATAGGAAATAATAACTTTGGATTAGATATTTCTAAAAACAACAATGGTAATTTTAATATCACACAAGACGGTATTCACTTTGGCTCGGATGCATTAAGTAAAGTAATAATGTTGGAATATTTATCAGATGGATTAGAAAATAACGATGATAAAAATATCAAAATAAATAAAATATTAGAAACAACAGTATATGCCTATGTAAAGTATCAATTACTTACAAATAGTGATAAAGTACAAGAATATGCTATTAGACGTGCTAAAGACGAATTTTTTGCATTAAAACGCAACGCTACAATAAAACTAATGAACGTTAGGTATCAAGATGTAATGTTTTTATTAAATGGACGTAAGAATTGGCTCAAATGAAGATAAAAAATAATTTTACTAAAGGAATTACAAACAGCGATATTGAGTTTAGATATTTGCCATCAGGCACTATGGTAGATGCTGAAAACTTCTTTGTAACAACAACAGGAGGTTCAGATATTGGAGTAGGAAAAAATGCGTTAGGTAATATTTTAGTAGCAAACAATAATTTTTCTGGAGGTAAAAACTACGGAACTGGAAAAGACGAATCAGGTGGTAAAATTTATTATTTTATAAAAGCAATCGATTATGATTACTTAATGGAATATGATGTTTTTACAAATGAGAATAGTGTTGTATTACAATCTACAACAGGAACAAGGTTAGACCTTAAAGAAAATGAAAGAATTACTAATATTGATATTTTTATTGACCCAGAAGGAAATGGAAATTTAATATTTTGGAGTGGCGATAGCAACCCTCCTAGATGTGGAAATATTGAAAGAATGAAAACGTGGGGTATTGATGGTTTTACATCAGAAGAAATAATGCTAATTAAAGCACCACCTACATATTCTCCAATATTAACACCTAAAATATCATCAGAAAATGCTCAATCTAATTTTTTAGAAGATAAGTTTGTAACGTTTTGTACTAGATACAAATATAAAGATGGTTATTATTCGGCTATTTCAAGTTGGAGCAAATATTTTTTTACACCTAAATTATATAATTTAGATTTCGATACATTTGAAAATTTAGGAATGTTAAATTTTTACAATGCAGTTGATTTATCTTTTAATACAGGAAGTAGAGAAGTAGAAGGTGTAGATATTCTTTTTAAATTCTCAAACGACGTGAATATTTATCAAATAGATAAATTTATAAAATCAGAAGAAAACTGGTTAGATAATGAGATAAAAACAGTAGAATTTAATAATTCAAAAGTTTACATAATACTACCAAAAGACCAATATTTCAGAAGTTTTGATAATGTTCCTGAAAGAGTATTTGCTCAATCACAAATTGGAAACAGAATAGGATTTGGTAATTATTTAGAAGGTAAAAACCTAATTGATAAAAACGGTAATAAAGTTATAATGGACTATACTGTAGAGTTAGTTGCAAATAATATAACAAATAAAAATATTAATGTTGCTCAAAGCAATGTTACATATACATTAGAAACGCCAAGCGTCATATTAAATGATGGTAAGATAACTTTAGATTTAAATGGAATACAATTAAAAAAAGGAAATTCTATTGTAATTAATTTTAGATTAAAGAGTTTTAATTCTGTGGCGCAAGTACCGCCAAGATTATTAGATTTCAAATCTGATTTCATATTTATTTTAACTGATGATTATTTAGACTTATCTGATTTACTTACTAATTCAACAATAAACATACAATTATCGACAATATTCCAAGAATACTTTGAAGCTAACGGAGGTGTTTTATTGCCTTTAAATAACTTACCGCCATATACTGTAGAACAATCATTTTTATTATCAAACATAGGAAGTAATTTAGAAATAATATTTCCAATAATTAAATATGAAATAGACAATTCGCCTAGCGCAAATACTTTTTTATACGATTATTTCTACGATAATAATAGTTTAGCTACATATAATAATATTGCTGTAGCCACGTCTTTAAAATCAAACAGAAGTAATGAATTTTGTATGATTTACAGAGATAATGAAGTAAGAAAAACAACAGCGTTAACAAGCGAAAAAAATACTTTATTTATACCTAATGAAAATGCCATAACACAAAACCAAGCTAAAATAATTATACCAACTACTCAAAAACCGCCATTTTGGGCAAAAACATATAAGTTTGGTATAAAAATAAACAAAGGAGATTGGGAAATAATACCTATAAATATATTCTTTGTTGATGGTATTTATAGATGGTTGAAAATTGACGGAGAAAACAAGAATAAACTAAAAGAAGGAGATATTCTAATCATTAAAAGAGATGCAAATGGATTTTTACCAAATGTAATTAAAGTAAAAGTACTAGAATTAGAAGTAAAAAAAGAAAACTTTTTGTCTAACAATGCAACATCAATAGTAGAGCCACAAGGATTATACGCAAAAATTAAAGCGTCTAATTTTGAAATGCAATATTCTAAAAACGAATTCCAAAGATATTCAGCTAATTCAGCTACAACAAATAATAGACCTTTTGTTTCTATAAATGGATTTACAGAGGTAGTTGATGGAAACACACAAAACAAAGTATATACTCAAGGTTCGGTAGTAACGTTTAGTTTTAATAGTTTTTACCATAACGAAGCTCCTTTTGTGTTATTTAATAAAACATATACGGCACAAAGAACGTATGACAACTTTCAGGATTTTTATAATGAACAAATATTGCCTGGTGGTTTTGTTTCAACTTCTCACCCTGAAAAAACATATAATGTACAATTAACTGCATTACCTTTAGTTGGATTTTCTTTAACCATTGAAGGCACTGAAGCTGGAGCAGGAAGTAGAAACGGTTATCTTCAAGTAACTATTGATGTTAGAAAAATAACAGGTTTATATATTTTTGAAAATACATCTAAAGAAGTAGAAAACGATTTATTTTATGAGACCCCTGAAATATATAATATCATTGATGGAGAACACGAATTATCGGAACATATACTAACAGATACATACAACTGTTTTTGTCAAGGAAATGGAATAGAAAGCTATCAAATACGAGATGCTTTTAATGAAAAGAAACTATCTATTGATTTTTGCCCAACGGCAGTAAGCGAAGATGAATATGGACAAGTAAATAGATATGCCGATATAACATATTCAAGTATCTATAATTCTACAACAAACTTAAATAGATTGAATGAATTTAATTTATCATTAGCTAACTTTAAAGATGATATTGAAAAAAGTTATGGTTCAATTATAAAATTAAGAGGAAAAGATACAGATTTAGAAGTATTCCAAGAAAATAGAGTTAGTATCGTTTACTACGGTAAAAATTTATTACAAAATACTGATGGTACAACAAATTTAATTCAAGTAGAAGAAGTATTAAATCAACAAAATACTTATGCAGGAGAAAATGGAATTAGTACACACCCTGAAAGTTTTGATTTTGAAAGTATAAATGAATATTTTACAGATGTAAAACGAGGAGCAATTTGTAAAAAATCTAATAATGGTATCTTTGAAATATCAAATCAAGGACAAAAAAATTATTTTAGAAAATTGTTTCGTGATAATAAAATTAATAACATAATTGGATCGTATGACTTATTTAATGATTATTACATATTAAATATAAAGTATAATGATACAGAATATGTTACTTGGGTTTATTCTGATTTAGATAATGGATTTTTAGGTAAAATTAATTTTAATCCAGAAGATATGATAAGAATAAATAACGAATTAATATCTTTTCAAAACGGGAATGTATATAAGCACAACAAAGAAAAAAATGGTTTATTAGATAATTATAATACTTTTTATGGTACTGAATATCCTAGTAAATTTTCTTTTGTTGTAAATGACGAACCATCAATTCAAAAAATACATAAAGCTATGTCAATGGAAAGTACAGATGCTTGGGATATGATTTTGGAAACAAACTTAAATAATGGGTATATTAATAAAGAAGATTTTTACAAAGAAGATGGTGTTTTTTACTCTTATATAAGAAATCAAGACCTTACTATTGATACTGAATTAGTAGGTTCTATACAAGGTATAGGAAACGCAACGATAAATGGTATAATATTACAATTTGATTTTATTTTAGAAGAATCTATCTCAATTGGAGATGAAATAAGAAATGAAAATTTACAACTTGTAGGGACTATATTAGATAAAAACGATAAAACAATTACATTAGATACGGTTAATAATCTATCAAATAACAACTATGTTTTATGCTCCAAAAACCAAAGTATAGAGGGTAATAATTTACTTGGACACTCTTTATTAGTAACGTGTACTTTGCAAACTAATAAGAAAACAGAAGTGTTTGCAATAGGAACTGAAATAGCAATATAAACAAATACTACAACAACTTAATTATTGTTGTAGTATTTTTCTAATTCTTTTGCATATTCAAGTTTTGATGTTTGATTATAAGTATGAAGCAATTTTGAACTACTCCAACCACCAAGATTAGCAAGTACATTATCAGATATTTTACCTCTTAAATTACTTACAAATGATTTTCTACCTATGTGGCTACTACATAATAAAAATTTAGGAAAATGACCTTTAACTTTTCTTTTAGTCTTTGAATCAAATAATTTTCCATAGGTAACGGTATCTATTTTTGCTAAACGACAAACTTCTTTTAAGTTTTTATTATATTCTGAAAACGATATTTTATTAGGTAACTGCCCAAATCTTTTATCAATAATACTTTTTAACTGTGGATGAAGAGGAAGTTTAACAAAAGCACCTGTTTTTTGTGTTTTAATAGATATAATACCGTCTTTAATATTATCCATTTTAAGATTAGTCATAAAGTCCGAGATACGTAGTGCCGACCAACAACTTAAAACTAAATTATCTCTTACATTATCTAAAAGGTCATTATGGGTTAAGTCTAATTCAAAAATACTTTTTATTTCATTTTCGTTTAAATAAACACCTTCTATTTCTTCTTCTTCATCAAAGAAAATATTCATTTTATAATCGTCAGAAACATCAAATTTACATTCTTTTGCTCTATTCATAAAAAATCGTAATCTACCTATTACTCTTTCTATTGTAGAATTTGAGTAATCTAATTCCTTTAAGTAATCTATAAAATCGTAGATATTCTCTTGGGTAAAAGAATTAAGTTTTAACTTATCATCAATACTTTTTTCATATTCAATAAAATCGATAAGAAACTTTTTATATTGAGATATTAGTACTTTACTCATTAATTTTCGTGAACTTGTTTTCCAAGTCAAAGAATATTTATCTAACCAATATTGACAAAAATCGGAATAATAAATACTATAATCCTCGTTAACCAAACCAATTTCTGTAATAGGTCTATTAAAAGACAGTTTAATAACGTTTTTAAGCCAATTTGCATCTAATACAATTCCTTTTGTTAAGTCAGAATTATATTGCTTTAAAACTTGTAGTTTTAGGTTTTGCAAATTAATGTTTATTTCATCATCGGTTTTGCAAATTTCTTTTTTTGAATTCCAATCATTTTCTAAAACGACCAAATTTGTTGAAGTACAAATGTCAAATTTATTATAATACATACGAATATATATTTTTTTTAATAACTTGTTTCCTTGTATTTTATATGCTATATTCATAATAAAAAAGCAACAAATCAAAAGGTGGTAGTCTTTATCATTGTTGCAATTTAATTAAATTCTTATTACGGCTACCACTCCGACAATGCAAATATATAATCCTTTTTTTATTAATTTCCGTTTGTTGTCGTTTATTTTATATCTTTGTACATATATAATTGATTTTTATGGACTTTACCGTAGTTAAACATTCAAAAGAAGAATTTTATAATGTGTTTAATCATTGGATTGAAAACCACGATATGCCTTTAAATTCAATTAATATAGAAATGTTGCCTAAAAATATATTTGTATGTTATAATGCACAAATACCAATATATGCAATACCTTTTTGGTTTACAGATTCAAAAATAGGAATAGCATCGGTAATGGTTTCAAATAAAAAAATTAATTATAAAAAGAAAATAGGAGGTAAAGAGTTTTTGTTAGAACACGTAATAAAATACGCAAAACAAAAAAAACTAAAATCTATATTTTCTCCAACAAAAAATGATAAATTTATAGAGTCTTTATTGAAAGTAGGTTTTTTTCAAGGAGATGATGATTCAAGTCAATATTTTTTTAA
>JAYTPS010000291.1:0-4658 GCA_043747155.1 Flavobacterium sp.
GTCATTTTGATAAACTAATCTGCCATTGACATCAACAACAATAATGTTGACTTTAGTGTTTTGAAATTCAGTAATATCTTTAATTGATAAATCAAAAACACCATTGTTTGGGTTTGGATATAAAATAATATTACTTTTCTCATTAATTTTTTCTGTATCAAAAGATTTTAAATTTGCAGTTCTAGTAAAGTTGGGTTGCGCTCCTGTATATGCTATTTTTGGACAAATACTCTCAATTTTTGCTAGAAAATTAGAACCAGATGTTATAATAGTATTGGCTTTAAAAACAATTTGTTTACTAGCTCTTGCATCTATAACAGCATTAGGTTGTGTAACATAATTTGAGCCAAAAGTAACGTTGTTTTTTGCTCTGTAGTTGATGCTGCTATTATCTGTTTGATTTTGAACAATAAGATCAAAAGATAAATTATCACATCCAAACTCAACTATAAAAACACTCAAATCTTTTAAA
The DNA here is from genome assembly GCA_043747155.1 of Flavobacterium sp. Classification (GTDB taxonomy): domain Bacteria; phylum Bacteroidota; class Bacteroidia; order Flavobacteriales; family Flavobacteriaceae; genus Flavobacterium. Next base: position 473 of record JAYTPS010000291.1, read on the forward strand.
GAATGCTCAGGAGTTGTTTCTACATACCCAAATGGTTGTTCAAAATCAGTCAAAGTCATTGGAAAAGTAATTGTGTTTGATGTGTTACCATTATTATAACTACCTGTGATTGGAGTTCCAAAATAATTTTCAGCATCTCTAATTTTATAATTACTTCCAGCTGTAATACCATAAGTTGAAAAATTTACTGGAATGTTATCATTACTGGCTATATCGGGACGTATATTATGAATTGTTACATAAAATACATTTGGATTATATTGATTTTGAGTGACAAAAATCTTTGGTTCAGTTAAGTTAACATTAGGAAACCATTCTACACCATTTGGCCAAGGCATACCTTGTCTTGTAGAATGCAATTCGTCATTATAAAGAATTTGAAATGTGTTTGGACTACTTGGTGTTGTAGAAAGAGGTATTCTAACGATAGGCGATGTGTTGGTTGTTTGAAACATTTCTAAAGCTAGAGCCCTTGTGAAATATGTATTGTAATCCATATTCCAATTATTTAAATGATAGTTCGCGGGTGTAATTATGGTTTGCAAATATTTTCCATGATAATAATTATTATGAAAATTGATATTTGTATTATCTCCAGTAAAAATAACACCAGCTGTTCCTTTAAAAATGAAATTGTTGTTCATATTGACACCGCTTGAATTTCTCACATCAAGTCCTGAATAATTACTGGAACTACTATTTATATAAAAAATATTGTTATCAATATTTATATTAAAAGGATGATTGAAAATATTGGTGCTATTCGATTTTACTATAATGTTGGTAGTTTCATCTCTTTGTGGTCCACCATTATTGATGAAAATATTTCTAGAGATATTATAATTTCTTAAGTAATCTGAAACAGGTGAAGTAGTTGCTGACCAAACAAATAATCCACTATCATAATTATTCATAAAAATATTGTTGGTTATTTTTCTATTTTGATTTAATGAGGCATTTTGACTATAAATACCTGGTCCTTTTCCAATTACATTTACGTTAATGTCTGAGCAATTTGTTTTTGAATGTAGAATATATCCATTATTGTAAAATAGGCATCCATATATTTCAGTATCTGCTGTTTCTTTCCAAGAGCCCATCCCAACGCCAGGAATATTTCTAACAACTAAATTTATATATCGATTTACTGTTGGTGCTGCATGATTTATTCCAGTAATACCGTGATATCCATTTGTTGGCTCACAGTTTACATCATTTATGTCTGCAACTTTAAGACGGTTAATATTACCTAAGCAAGTAACTTCAAAATTTTCAAATTGAATAAATCCGCTTTCAACAGTTAAAATGACACCACTATATGTTGGTGGAGAAGTTTCTTCTGCTGATTTATATGAAGCCATCTCTTGTTCTAGAGTTGAAGCAACTTTATTGACAGTACTTGTAGTTGGTGGAACATATGCAAACACATTTCCGTCAAGTCTTGCCCATTCTCCAGGATATGAAACTACTTTTATATAGTTTGTAGCCGTTCCGCTTAATGCTAAACTTGAAACAAAATTACCTTTATAATCACCTCCATGTAACCAAACGGTATCTCCAGGTTTTATAAGTCCTCCAGGATTATTCAAAGCATTTTGTATGCTCCATGCGGAAGTAAAAGTGCGACCATCTCCTAATGTATTAGCATTATTTGTAGATGGTTTTACATGCCATTCATTATTTTGCGCATTTAAGCAACATGTACTAAATAGTAGTAGTATAAAAATTAGATTTCTCATAATTTCATGTTTTTAAAATTAAAAGTATGAAATTACTTGTTGTTCATTTTTGCTTCAAGCGCTTCGATTCTTTTGTTTTGTGCAATAATGTACAATGTTAACTCCTCAATTTTTTCTTGTTGAATTTTAGCCATTTCACCAACATTAATACCTTCTTCTTTTACCTTTGTTGCAGAAGGAACGTTTGGCAAGTGACCATTAGTATTGATGAATGATTCAACTTCTGATAATGGTTTTAAATTATAATCTTTTGCAAAAACATAATCTGCCCAAGTAGTTGCTAATGCCACTCTAATTTCTTCGGTAACTATACCGCCAGTTACAAAAAGTTTGTAATTTGCCACACTTATACCACCAACGGTTGTTGGAAAAGAACCTGACGTATAAGTACCTACTGAACCAACGCCTGCTTTTCCATTAAGTTTTACTTGGTCTGCAGCAAAATCTCCCCAAATTAATGGAGTATTATTTGATATATTGTCAATATATAGAGTATTGCTTAATGCTGTGCCTAATTGATTTGGTGATACAGGACCAGAGTTAGAACCAACAAAAACATTACTAGATCCATCATTACTTTTCCCTGAACCATAACCTAAATAAGTGTTGTTGCTACCTGCAGAGTTTTTTCCTCCAGAGGAAGAGCCAAAAAAGGCGTTTTCATTTCCTCCATTGGTAGCAACTCCCGAGGATGCACCATAAAAAGAGTTATTAGTTCCTGTTGTAGTACAAACAGCCAAAGTACATCCACTGTTACTACCTGCATTGTGTCCAGTTATTGTATTGTATGAGCCAGTGGTATTAGCATTTCCTGCACTTCTTCCTAAATACACATTATTAGAACCTGTTGTATTTGATAATCCTGAATTATTGCCAAAAAAAGCATTACTTAATCCAGTAGATACTTTACCTGCTTGACTGCCATAATAAGCACTAGCAGATCCATTTGTTCCTGCTAAATTTCCTCCACTAGTTAGTGATGTTGTTGATGCAACATTTTGAGCATTTGCTCCCATAAATCCTGCAAGTATTATACTTGCTACTAATAATTTTTTCATGATTTTAAAGTTTTAATTTATTTTGGTTATTTAATTTTTAAAGAACTTAATTGTTTTGAATTGTTGATTTTCTAAATCGATTATCAGTATATAAATTGCTTTTTGTAGTGATAAGGTTTTTAAACTAAAATGATTTGTAGAAGTTATTTTTTCTGAAGTGATTGCTTTTCCATAAAGATCATATAATGTGTAACCTATAATAGGCACTTCTTCGGATGTAATAAGAATTTCATTATACGTCTGGCTTAATAGAACGGCTAAATTTGATGGTGTTGGTGCACTTTGTCTACAAGGTGAACAACCTATTCCAGGTTTTGGTCTAATAACAGTTCCTTTACTACCGGATGCTTGTGGAGTTACACCAGCTAATACTCCATACGAAGGTTTTATCAAAATGGAAAAGCTAGGATTTGGAGAAACAGTTATTGAAAAGTTTATACCCGTTTCAATTTCTCCAGAAATAGATACATTAGTTGAATTTGTAAAAAACACATTCTCTCCATAAAGTTGATAAAACACATCAAAATCATGGTCAAGAATAATAGGTGGTTGAGCTGATAAATTACTTTTTATTAATAAAGTAATCAATAAAAGGAAGACTGTTTTTTTCATGATTTTAAGAATTAAATGTTAGTCAAAGTTAAATGATGTGATAGTAAATAAATATACCATAAAAATGGTATTTTTTTTTAAATTTGAGGATATGAAAAAACCTCTTTTTTACTTTATATTTTTTTTGCAAGTTGTATATAGTCAAAACAGCGGAAATGATATTGATACTTTGATAGCAAATTTTGCAAGAACGCAATATACATATCCAGACTCATCCTATTATTACATCCAAAAAGCAGTTGGTATAGCACAAAAACAAAAAAACAATTTTCAGCTTTCAAATTGTTTTTTTTATTTAGGAAGATACTATTACAACCAAGGAAATCCTAGTAAAGCAAAATCTTGGATTACAAGATCTTTGTATATTGCAAGAAAGATAAATAATAATAAAGCTTTAGCACTCAATAATAATCTGCTAGGATTAATTGAAATGGATAAAGGAAGTTATACTAATTCCTTACAATTTCTGCTAATATCATTGGACATTGCAGATAAAAACAATTTGTCAAAAAATAAATGTAATGCATTAAATAATCTAGGTACGTTATATGAAATGCAAAAAGACACCATAAAAGCGTTAAAGTGCTATAGTGATAATGTAAAAATTGCAAAACCGAATAATTTTGACGATGTATTATTGTACAGTTACACAAGTCTCGGAATTATATATAGAGCTACAAAAAAGAGTGATGCCATTAAATATTACAATTTAGCATATACTGTTGCAAATAAATTAAATGATGATTATCAAAAAGCTTCAATTTTAATAAATACAAG
>JAYTPS010000292.1:0-3685 GCA_043747155.1 Flavobacterium sp.
TACATTTTTTGGACAAGACATTAAAATTTACAAACAAAAAGATTTTGTTAACAATAAAGTATTTGACAGTACTTATCATCTTTTGTGGTATAAAAGCAGGCCTTTTCCATCAAAAAAAGACACTGTAGCTTATTTTATTGATGATAGAAATTATAAAGGAATTATAAATTATGGTGTAGAATTTAAAAGTAAAGACTTTAAAAACTTTACTTTTTCAGAGAATGTTTCAATGTACTTTTTAAATGTAGATTTTACTAAATCTAAATATAATATAATAGATAGTACTTTAGAAATAGAAGGTTATGTTAGTGGTGGATGGGGAGATGAAGAAAAAAATGGATGGAATAAAAACGAAAGTAATATTGAAATTTTTATAGGTGAAAAAATAGACACTAAAAGTCCTTGTTATTTTGATTTTTATGAAAAAAATAAAAACGTTGAAACAAGATTAAATAATAAAATTATTACCAACTTTGCCATATTAGATACTTTTCCTTCCTTCTATTTTAAAAATTACACTCATTATAAAACTACTTCAAAAGGTTTGCGTCCTTTTAAATTATTAGCAAAAGTTAATAAAAATTCAATTTTAGTATTTGGTTCATTTGCTTGTTACTCAGAAATTTATGACATTGGAGCTATGATTTTTTTTCCTAAAAAAAATAAAACTAAACAGAGAGTAAACAAAAGGGAAAAAGTTTTTAAGCCAATAATTATTAATAACAAATTAGTATCCAATATAGAAAAAGAAAAGAATTTAATACAAGCTATTAATTATTATACCTATTCTGAAAAAGCAGAAAACTTTATTTTACAAAAGCAGTATTCAAAAGCAAAAGAACAATACAATCTACTTAATTATAATTACCCTACTATATTTACGAGAGATATTCATAATGCTATTCGCTGTGCCATTTTATCTAGGGATTTAAAAACTGCTTTTTTCTGGGGTGAAAGATTAGCCGATAAAGGAGTGGGAATTCCCTATTTTAATGCTAAAATCTTTAAGGTTTTAAAAAAGAGTAATTATTGGACAGTTTTTAATATAAAATACGATTCATTGTTTAATGCAAATCAGAATAAATTAAACCTTAATTTGAAGTCAGATATAGAACAATTACTTAAAGAAGATCAAAATGATTATGGACTTGCAACAAGAAAAGAACCAAGAGCACTTTATGAAACTACAGAGAGAGTTACAGAAATGTTGATTGAATTACTAAGAAAAAAGGGTTATCCTTCAGAAGAAAAAATTGGCGCTTACACTAAAAATGATACTATCCTAGTTAACTCACCTAATTTTTATGTTTTAATTAGACATGCCATACAGCAAAAGCCAAAAAACTTAACTAAACTTAATGAATTACTCAATAAAAGTATTGATGATCTTGAGTATGATAGTAAAAGAAGTCCTAATAATATAATGGATTATAATTCTTGTTTTCATATTTATAAAGGCAATTTGTATAACGAAAAATCTTGTGGGAGTAATGATTTAATGATTAAGAAAATATTTTTTAAATTTAATAATCCGCATAATTTCATTATAGATAATGGTAATTTTGTGATATCTGAATACAACAAACAAAATCCAAAAGAATTTGATTTGTTTTACGAACAAAACTTCAATTTTATTATGAAACTTACAGATGACTGGGAGTTTTATGAAAAATAAATTTATAAGATGGTATTAATTTATAGTAAAGATGTTGATGATTTTGTAAATCAGGTTATTGATTGTTTAGATGATGATTTTATAAGAATTTGGGAATCTGATAAAATCATTATTGAAGAAATGGATTTTTGTAATGAATATAATTCATATATCATTAAAAATGAATATATGGAAAGTATGAACCTTGAGAAAATTAAAAGTGTTTGGTTCAATGGAGGATGCATTATTTCGGGGGATGATGATTATGAGAATAAATGTTATGAAATACTCAACGATGCTTTTATTTTGCAAAAGTCAATAAAGAAGATAGGAAAACGAATATCAGATTTTGAAACCAATCGACTCGATGTAATGATTGAAGCTAAAAGTCAAGGTCTCAAAATACCACATACTTTGATAACAAGTAGTAAATCACAACTAAAAATTTTTTATGATAAATATGAAAGTAAAAATGGAATTATATCTAAAAGAATTTTAGATAGTTATTTATATCAAGATGATGAGTTTTTATATAATTTTAATCTCACATTTCAGATAACATTAGAGATTCTTACTAAAATTCCAGATGAGTTTACTATTTCATTCTTTCAAGAAAAAATTATTGCTGATTTTGAAATTAGAGTTATTTATATTGATGGCCTTTTTTATTCTGTTTCCATGCACATTTTTGATCAAGTAATTGATTATAGAACAGAATTAAGAAACCCTAAAAATTTGAGAATGGTTCCTTTTAAATTACCATTATTAATCGAAGGAAAACTAGATAAAGTTTTTAAATTTTTTAATTTAAATTATGGTTCAGCTGATTTAATGTATAGTAATGGGGAATACTACTTTCTGGAAATAAACCCTACTGGACAAATTAGTTTTGTAAATAACGCGTGTAACTTTCATATAGAAAATGTATTGGCAAAAAAATTAAAAAATGAATATTAAAAAACCTGTTAATGTATTTAATGGGCTCAAGTCTACTATTCTTAGCCAAAATATTGAAAAACCTAAGAGTAATCTTGTAGCTATAAATGTTTATCAAAATTCAAGGAATATAACTAAGACAATTGTAAAACCAATTTCAAAAATAATATAATTTGATACATTCTAACTTCATTCTTTTTGCTGACTGTATTCCTGTTAAAGGATTTAATAGAAGTATTATTTGTGATATTCGAAACAATAAATATTATTTTATTCCCAATGGTTTATATGAGATATTAGAAGATTATAATGGAAAAACGATTGAAATAATAAAAAATAATTTTGGTCACGATTACGATGAAATAATTAATGAATATTTTGATTTTTTAATTGATAATAAAATTATTTTTTATAATTCAAATCCTGAATTGTTTCCAAAAATAGGTATTGAATGGTCTTCTCCATCGTTAATAACTAACATTATTATCGATTTTAATGAAATTCTTCATGATTTTAAAAGTCTTATGACTCAATTCGAAATACTAAAATGTTCTCATGTTCAATTGCGTTTTTTTAAAAAAATTAGTGTTGAATATATTTCCATTATTCTACAATTATTAAAGAAAGAAAAATCTAGGGTTGTATCGATCGACTTCATAATACCTTTTTATAATTCCTCTATATTTGAAGAATTAAAAACACTTATATCAGATAATAGCAGAGTAAATACAATAATAATTTATAACTCACCTTATGATAAAAGCTATTCATCTGTAAGTGGTGAAATGGGGAATGTTATGCAAGTAAAAAAAAATATTCTTAATGAGAAAAATTGTGGTATTGTGAATGAGAACTATTTTAATACAAACATTAAGTTATATACAGAATCCCACCACCACAACACTTGCCTCAACCGTAAAATATCCATAGACAAAGACGGCAACATAAAAAACTGCCCATCAATGCAACAAAGTTTTGGCAACATAAAAGATACCTCACTTGAAGAAGCACTAAATCATCCAGATTTTAAAAAATATTGGAATGTAAACAAAGACATGATAGCAGTATGCAAAGATTGCGAGTTTCGTCATATTT
>JAYTPS010000293.1:0-2108 GCA_043747155.1 Flavobacterium sp.
TCTCCATTACTTTTTTCTCGAATTGTAATATCTAAACACATTGCAATTAAAGCGCCTTTTTCATAAACATTTAAATATTGGTCTTTGTATGGTTTTATTAGAACATTTGAACTCATTTTTGTAAAAGGCATTTTGTCATTCATTCTTGATGCATTCTTTATTTTTTCAACCATTCTTTGATAAAATTCACTTTCATCAATTAGTCCTTGATTTACTTGAAAAAGATTGGCAAAATATTCGGTTACGCCTTCATACATCCATAAGTGTTTTGACATTTTAGGGTTATTAAAGTCAAAATAATGAATTTCATTTGAGTGAACGCTTAATGGAGTTACAATATGAAAAAACTCATGCGAAACTACATCTTTTATTTGTTCACCAAGTGCTGAAGTTGGCATCATTTCAGGAAAAACTACAGAAGTTGATGTGTTATGTTCTAATGCGCCAAAACCTTTTGCATCTTTTTTCTTCATATCTGATAAATATAGCAGCACAGTATATTTTTTATTACTATTTATTGGTCCTAAAAATTTCTTTTGTGCACGCATAGTGGTTTCTAAATTTGGCGAAAGAGATTTGGCAGTATGTTTACCATTTGGTGAATAAACACTAAAAAGAATTTCCATTCCGTCAACTGTAAACGATGTAAAATCTGGTTTTGAATACATTATTGGATTGTCAACCAATTCATTATATCTTGGAGTTACAAAAACATCAGATGTATTGCTAGAATCAACATCATTCATTGAAGTTGCTCCAAAAAGTGTTTCAGGATGAAGTATTGTTACTTTATAAGTTAAATCTTTTTTGTCTGAAAAGTAACCTACAAAGGCATGATTGTTTATCATAAAATTCTTTCCTTGTTCAATATTTGTTCCTGCTGGCGAAAAAACATCATAGTTTCCAAAACCACCGCCTTTTTCAGAATCATAAGTATCGTTAACTAAATAAGTAATTTGATTTAAGGATTTTGCGTTTTTAATTGTCCAAGAATTAGTGTTTAGTTTAATTACTTCTAATGGTTTACCTTTTTTATCAACAGCTGTAAAACTTTCAATAAATTGTCCATAATCGTCTTCCATGTAAGTTCCAGGAATTATTTTAGGCATATTATAAATAACTTCATCAGTTGATATTGTTGGAGATTTTACAGTTACTTTAACTTTGTCATCAACAATGGTATTTAAATCAATTGTTACTAAAACTTCATTACTTTGTGTGTTAGAAATAGCAGTTGTTCCAGTTTTACAACTAATAAAAAAGGTTGCAATTGCTAAACTTAAAATTATTTTTTTCATTTGTTAGGTTTATATTTATTTGATAGGTAGTTTGAATTATAAATTTGTTACAAATTTTGCAATACTTTCAATGAGTTCTGGCATTATTTGTTGTTTAGAATTACTGTAAGACTTTATATTGTCCTCGTCTACTAATATTTCTTTAAAAACATGATTCATATTTTCAATAATAATAATTTGAGCTTTTGGACAAGAATTTTTTAATAATTGAGCATCAGTTTGCGGTACTTGCAAGTCTTTAGTACCATTTATTAGTAAAACAGGAATTGAAAGTTTTTTTATTTCTGTTTGGCTATTGTATTTTATCCATGAAATGAGATAAGGTTGAACACTTTCTCTAAAAACAGAAGCTAGAGTAGAATTTTTAGATTTAAATTCAAATGTTTTTCCTGATTTTAACAGTAATAAATTTTCTTTTACTTCCTTGGCTAGACTTGGATAATTTTTTTCAAATTGTTCGTTTAAAACCTCATCAATTGGTCTTCCTGCTCCAGCTATAGATACAAAGCCGTTTGCATTATTATGCGCTGCAACCATTCCAACAAGTGAACCTTCACTGTGACCAGCAATTATTATTTTATTATATTTTTTTTGAGATTTAAAATAGTTAAATACTGATGTTGCATCGGTAATCATATCTTCAAATCGCAATGATTTTTCATCAACTTTATTTGCAATTGTTAAAGCAATTATTCTTTTATCATAACTAAAAACTGCAATTCCTTTTTTAGTTAATCCTTCGGCAAGATATTTTAATGAATTATTTGCCATTCCAACTTGGTTTCCGTTTCTATTAGTTGGCCCTGAACC
>JAYTPS010000294.1:0-6480 GCA_043747155.1 Flavobacterium sp.
AATTTAAACAAATTAAATGAGATTTTAAAAAAAACTAAATCAAGCAATCTTTTATTTTACTATAATTTTAATATGGGAGCATATTACTCAGTAACAAAAAAATATGAAAATGCCATAAATATTTATTTAAAAGCATTAAATATTTCCACTGATATAGATAGTGAACAAAAAATCAAACTATTTCAATCGATTTCTAAGGTTTATAAAAAAGCAGGAGATTTCGAAAAAGCTTTTTCATTTCAGGAAAAGTATCATTCTTTGCAAGACAGTGTTTTTAGCGTTCAAAAAAATAAAGCATTCAATGAGATTCAAACAAAATACGAAGTTGAGAAAAAAAACCTTAAAATTGATTTACTTTCTAAAGAAAAAATAATTGAAAGAAATAAAAAAAGAATTATTTTGTATATAGGAATTGGATTAGTATTATTACTATTATTTTTATTGTTTATTTATAAAAAAAGAGTAAAACTTCAAAAAATAATTAATGAAAAAGATCATGAATTATTTTTACAAGAAAAAGTAAAACTAGAAAATGAACAAGATTTAAAAAGAATTATTAGTATAGTGGAAGGTCAAGATAATGAGCGTAATAGAATAGCAAAAGAGATTCATGATGGAGTTGGAGGTGAACTAGCTGGTATAAAACTTAATCTCGCTCAAATCAATTCTACTATTAATAATGATAAAATAGCAGTTGTTATTAATCAATTAACAGGTTTGTTTCAGGAACTGAGAAACATTTCTCATAATTTAAGCAGTAATTTTCTAAAAAACAAAGACTTTAAATCGGTGTTAATTAAATTAAAAAAAGAGTTTGATGACCGCAAAGAGTTTAATTTAGATATAAATATTTTTCCACAAAATTGCTTTGAAAATGTATCTGAAAATACAAAACTTCAATTGCATAGAATTTTACAGGAATTATTATCCAATATATCAAATCATGCCAAAGCCACTAATGTGTCAATTGATTTTACATATTATAAGGAATATTTAAATTTAATAGTTGAAGATAACGGAATAGGTTTCGAAAAAAAAATTACAAATGGGATTGGGCTACAAAATATAGAAGAAAGAATAAATTCACTTAATGGTAAAATTGTAATTGAATCAACAATTGGAAAAGGGAGTTCGTTTATAATTGATATTCCAAATAATTATTAAAATGATAAAAATTGCTATAGTTGACGATCACCAAATGTTTTCGGATGGATTAGTCTCAGTATTTTTAGGTGTGCAAAACATTGAAGTATTGTTTTCAGAGAATAAAGCACAAGAAGCTTTAATTAAACTTAATAACAATCAGCCAGATTTAATAATAACTGATATTTCAATGCCTGAGATGAATGGTTTAGAATTTATAAAAATTGTTAAAAAAGAGTATCCAAATATAAAGATATTAGTATTGAGTATGTTTGACAATATGCAATCTTTTAAAGATATTGATGGGTTCTTATTGAAGGAATCTAGTAAAGAAGAGTTAATCAATGTTATAGAAAAAATTGTTTTAAGAAATCAAAAACATTTCTTGGGTGTAAAAAATAATGAAAATTCGATTGATTTTAATAAATCAATTTTAACTACTAGAGAGAAGGACATAATACAACTGATTGCACTAGAACATACAACTGAAGAAATTGCCGAAAAACTATTTTTGAGCAAGCACACCATCGAAGCGCATAGAAAAAAAATTTTTTTAAAACTTCAAGTAAAAAATATTGCAGGTCTTGTAAATTTGGCCATTCATCTTGGAATAGTAAAATAAATCCAATTAGTATCAAATAATTATTTATAATTCTATATCATTATTGTCCGACAAAAATTCACTAAATATTTAAATCTTCCTTTTTGCCACAGATTTTCACAGATTTTAAGGATTTTGAAATGAAAATCTATGAAAATCTTTTAAATCTGTGGCGAATTTTTTTGATTTATAAAATATAAAAAACACTTGTTAGTTCTTCAAATTAGAATTAGAACACATTAAATCAATTGTTTACAATTTTATAAATTCTTTTTATCGGACAACAATGATTCTATATATAAATTTTATTTATTAAAGTTACATCTATCTCTTCACAAACTTCCCATTCCAATTACCATAATTAGTTACTAATGAAATAATATAAATGCCACTTGATAAATTACTTACATCTATTTTGTTAATTCCATTTGTTGATAATAAAACTTCGTTACCTAATAAATCGATTACTTTTAGAGAAGTAATAGTAACATCAATGTTAGTTGGTAAGTCAATGTTTAAAATTGAATTTGTTGGATTAGGATATAATTTTATCGATTTTTCAAGCGCTGCTACAGTATTTGTGCCCAAACAATTTACTGTTAAATGCAATGCCATAGTTGTAGTTTCTCCACATTCATTACTCATCACACAAGTGTAATTTCCAGCACTGCTTGTAGTTAAATTGGTTAAGTTTAAAACTCCTGTAGTTTGTCCAGCTACGTTAATATTATTTTGTTGCCATTGATAACTTGTGGCATTTGTGTTTTGCACATCATAGGTAAAAGTGCTGCCTACACAACCATCAAAAGTATTTACAATAATTTCTTGATAAGATGGTTTTCGGCAGATTTCTATTAAACTTTCGGTAACAAAAGCTAATGGCTCATTAACTGGACAAGTTGTACATCCTATTGGAGTAGTCATAACTACAGAGTTATCGATTGGATTAAATTTAAAAATCCCAAAATCATTAATTCCAAAATAATAACCAGTTGAAGCTTTCATAATCGACTTTGGATATACACCAGTAAATGAATTTGGTGGATTGGTTTGACTACCAAAATCATGTAATTTAGTAATCGTATTATTGGCAACATTGTACTCAAAAAGAGTTCCATAATGATTGGTAGAAGTAGTACCACTAAAAGGATCAATGTAAATATTAGTACCGCCATAAGTACAGACTCCATATAAATTGTCGCTATTACCCTGAACTAAAGGTCTTACATAGCTTCCTAAATTATTTTCGTCAAATGTAACTTTTTTAGCAAATGTGTTAGTAGTAAAATTGAATTCATATAATGTTCCAGCGTTGTAAAATCCTCCACCGCCAAGACTTGTTCCATATAATTTATTTGGAAAATTTACGATATAATCTCCTGTTGGTCCTACACCGTCTGATGTGTCACAGACAAAAGAATACTTTAAATTGTATGCGTAACTTGTAGGATTTATTTTAATTATCATTCCTTGATACGGTCCAATTGAATTTCCTTGAGGACAAATAGTATTATAGAGCATACTGCCATATAAAAAACCATCATTTGCTATTACTAATTCTCCTCTTAAATTTGCAAAAAAATAATCACTTAAACTGCCCATTGTGACATCTTCGGTCATTAAGTCATAACTAAATAGATGATTTCCGATACCACCAAATAATTTATTTGGTAATCCTTCGACAACACCACTACTCATATCTTGAGTGTAATATAAAGTATGATCAAACGTATGTACAATTCTAAATTTATTTAATACTAAATCATATTCAAATAAACAAGCATCACTATTCTGTGCTGTTGAAGAAGTATAAATAGAAGTCATTCCATACAATTTACCATTAGAGGCTTGAAATAATTTACCTTTTGGTAATTTACCATTTATTCCATCAAAAACATGAACTACTTTGCCATTTTGACCGTTAATATCAAATTTTGAAATGTTTCCATAATAAGGAACAGTAACTGGTGCAGCTGGATTACTATAGTCGATGTAGGATTGAGTATCATTATTACCCCAAAGTTCTTTTTGGGCTTGTAAACCATAACAAAAAAACAAACATATTACCAATATCTTTTTCATAATTTTATAAATTAAAAATAGACTTTGGTAGTACTACCAAAGTCTATTAAATTTTTTAATTAATTTTTAACTTTTATTTTTTGTGCCGATGTTATACCATCAATAGTTGTAGAAACTATATAATAACCTCTAGACAATCCTTCTTTTACAATAGTATTTTCACCTTGCTTTAATGTAAACGTATCTATGGTTCTACCATTTAAGTCGTATAAAATAGCTGATGCACTTTCTTTTACTGTGTCAATTTTAATAGTAAAAGTTCCATTACTAGGATTAGGATAAATTGCTATATCTTTTATTCCAGTAGTACTACCATTGTTAGCAATTCTTTGGCTGTGGGTAACACCTGTTAATGATGCGTTCATTCGTGTGGTACAACCGTTAAAAGTAACATTACAATATACCGATGTAGGTATTGCACCTGTACCTGTAAGCACCAATTGGTTTGGTGTTGGAGGTGTTGCTGCTGCGATATTGTTTACAAACCAAGCATAAGTTGCTCCTGTTGGCGCGCCACTTACAAAAAAAGTATCGCTTGGTGCACTGGTTAATGTAAATATAGAATACGGATTTGCTGCTACTGTTAAAGTATAATTAAAACTTGCAGATCCACAATTAAAAATTGGTGCCACGGCACTACTATTAGAATGTGTTACCACTAATGCGTAACTACCTGCTGTTAGATTTGCTGGTAATGTAATAGGAATAACACCACTACCTGTAATTGTACCTGTTATACCTACTGGCGTACTAGTTACAGTATACGTTCCAAAATTTTGTGCATTTGTAACGGTTAACGTAGCCGATGAAGAACCTACTGACACGCAAGCCGATGGTGTTATACCAGTTGGTGCTACTGCATTAAAATTGACTCTATAAGCAACAGATGCAACACCGTTGCAAGTTGTTACAGCACCTAATGGAGTAACAGTTACGTTGCCGGCTACAGCTGTACTTGTAGGAGTTACTAAAATAGAATTAGTGGTTGTAGTAAAGGTGGCACCTGTTGTCCAACCAGTAGGAAACGACCACAAATATCCAGTTGCACCTGTTGATGTTGTGCATGTAAAAGTTACTGCACCACCGCCACGTGTAACACAAGTAGGCGAAGTGGCATTAATAGTAACAGGATTTGGTCTCACGGTAAATGGATATGATAGTATGCCACCACAACTGTTTGTTGCTTTTAATTCATAAGAACCCACTGATGCGGTTGCTAAAACGTTCAATCCTATTGAAGAACTAGCGGCTTGTGTTGTAAAACTAAATCCAGTAGCTGCTGTTGTTGAACTTGCTAGTGTAACACTCCAAGTAACTGGATTTGCGGATGCCGAAGTACTTATAGAAAATATATTTTGTCCGCTAATGGTATTGCTAGTGCTACCAATATTTAAACAACTGGTTGTAAGTGTGGTGTTTGTAGGAGCAATAGCAATTGATGAATTAAACGTACGGTTAATTTGGTATAGAAATGTTAAAGGTGTACAAGTTCCATTACTTACCGTTAAAGTTAGTATGCCAGGATTGTTAAATCCGTTAGTATTTATTGTAACCGAACTGGCTGTTTGTGCTCCTATTGTCCAACCAGTATTAGCTGCTGTCCAAGTGCAAGTATTAGTTGAAGTGTAATTTATTGTAAATGACGCAGGCAATAATGTTGTACCAGTTGGAACACAAAGATTGTTAGGACTCACTCCATATACAGGCTGTGATGGTGCAGCACCAACAATTTTGGTTACACATGTTGTTCCTAGAACCGCTTGATTTGTATTAAAAACTGGAAGTACTCCACCATCATAAGGATTTGCTCTTCCCATGCAACATTTAATTGTAAAAGCCGCACTAGTTGTAGGAGTAAATGTAATGGAACTATTATCCGCCGAAAAGTAAAGACTTCCTGCTTGATAATTTGTTGGAAAACCTGTCCAATAATACTTATCAAAACCAATATTATCGTTAGAATTATCACTAGCTATTTGATCAACAGAAAAAGTACATTGTCTTCCAGCTTCAACGCAATCAGGTCCAACAATTATTGGAACATTAGTTACAGGAGAAGCCGTAAAAGTTTTAAAAATTTCAAAAGTCATGGAGTTGCCACAACTAAAAGTACCGTTTACAATAGTAAAACCTACAGTAACTCTACCTTTACTTCTTGCCCAAACTGGATTGTTTAAAGGAAATGCCGTTGATGTGTTTTCAGTTGGTCTTAATGTTTTATTGTATGTAATAATGTTAGTACTACTGCCAGTTGCTGTTTGAACTGCTGCATCATAAAATGAAGCCAGATTTGTTGGAATAGATATTGCATTCACGGTTGAAAGATCACCTCTCAAATTCCAATTAACTGCTGGTCCAATAATATTGGTCCCAAATGCACCAAAATTAAAAATACCACCACCAGTTGGATCTGGCATAGTAACTACACCACCATCAGTAACTTTTCCACCAAGTCCAAAAACCCCTCCTAAAAGCGTATTAGTACTTACTACATTACAGTTTGCTGGCACTGAGACTACTTGCGCAAAACCAAAGCTTGCACTCAATAACACAATTAATAGTAACTGTGTTTTAAAAAATCTATATAAATTATTCATGTTTATTGTTTTAACTTGTTGATTTTTTCTCATTTGATATAAGTAACTTTAATTAAT